>JADJGJ010000002.1:900000-1110658 GCA_016708105.1 Crocinitomicaceae bacterium | reverse complement strand
ACTTAACCTTACTTTTACCACAGCGCAATAAAATCAGATATTGCAGACGAACGCTGACAGAAACCATCAAACTCATGGAAGCGCTCAAACAAATTACAGAAAATCCTGAGATGGAGGAGATGTGAAGAAACACCAAATTGGCGGTAACGGACGGAAAGTCTATCTCAACGGACTACTGCTGGATGTTAACTACAGAGAAACTAACAGGAGTAATTGAACCCGTTTCTTTGCTTATAGAAAATAATAAATTTCCACTGTTCTGATGTATTTTTGAAAATCGATTGAATTCGTGTTTCTTGATGATTGGTCCGAGTGAAGTTCTCAATTTATATTCGCCAGTACTCATATCAATTACTGAATATCCGAAAATATCTGGTTGTACGTCTGTCTGATTCAAATTGTATTTATTTCCAACGTAATTCGAGCTATTCGCTTTATAAACAACGACAATTTGTTCATTTTCAGAATCAACAATCACGCGATTTTCTTCAGAACGCAGATGATCATCGAATAATGTCCATTGCAGGTTACCCTTCTCATCGAATAGTACCAAATAATTGCATCTGAATAACTGTTCGTTTATTTCCTCTTTACGATTAAAATCTGTAGTTAAACCACCAAGTCCTTTTATTACATAAAGAACTTTTCCTGATTTTGTGGCGTAATAATCTGTTGATAAAAAATCGTATCCAGATACAACGCGATTTCTTGGAAATTTAATTGTGTTAAGATCTGGATAAGATACTCCTGCTTTGTCTAAAAGCACTTTGCCCGTTTCACCAAGTACATCCATAAAAGTGAGAACTTGTGAAGTTACTTTCGTAACTGTCGTATCAGTTAAATCCCAATAATAAGTTGCTAGCCCCATACCAGTCGCAACTGAACTTTCATCTCTGCCCGCTTGGTGAGTGATGAAATAACCGGTTAAAGTGCTATCAGAATCATTGAAATAATACTTTGCCATACTAAATACCAGAGATTCATTAAAAGTTGGAACATATGCCTTTTTATTACCCTCATTGTTATAAATCAGAATACCAGTAATCACACTATTAACCAATTTTTCTTTGGATATCATGTACTTAAAAAAATTAATATCTTCTGCTTTTTTCAAATTGAGTATATAAATAAGTGCAGAATTTTTTGGGTCAAGATAAACATCCGATACTACCTGACCTGATTCAGGGTAAAACTGTGTATGATCCTCGCTCCACAATTCATTAAATGCATAGTCGAATCGAGTCAAAAATGCATCACCTTTTTTGCCTGGTTGTTGACCAACAAGATAAAACCCATTGTTGTCAAAAAGCACCTTAATACTTGGCATCAACTCTGAGCTAAAGATATAATTCTCCTTAATAAATTTCGGATTTCCTTTCAGAGAAAAATTTGAAGGATCTCTCTTAACAAAATATATCTTTGATTTTGTAGTGATGTTTCCCTGAGCAACAGAATATATTTCGATTAACTCTCCATCAACAATTTTTGCTGAAATTAATCTACCATTTTTACCTTCAAATTCTGTTTCTATGTCGTCAATAACTAGTGCATCGCCTGTTTTTGCATTTACCTTAAGGTACTTTTTCGATTCCGCGCCATACCCCAGCGGCTGAGCTGTAACAAAATAACAATAATCATCATCCATTCCAATGTATGATGAAGTACGCTCATTAAATTTAACCGGATCAGAAAATACCATCTGCGAAAAACCATTTAATGAAAATGTTAACCAAAGAAATAATGTAATAATTGTTTTCATATTAATCCAATAAATTTATATACTCGATCATTGCCGAAAATACTCAAATTTTTCCATACAACAAAAATATAATACCATTAGAAATCTTTGTCACAGGGTATTTTTTAATTCTTTAGTTTGTATTTATACAAACTTGAATTAATCACTAAAAATCGCCCTCCAGTTCGTCATCAGTAAAAACATTTTCTATTATAAGACTCTCTTGCGGAGAGAGGAGAGAGGAAAGAGGAGTGAGGAAAGGGGGAAAGCCACGGCGCAAGGGTTTCCGAAATGTTCGAACTAACGTCACTTCTTTTTCCTCCCCCTTAATCCCCCTCCAGAGGGGGTGGATCATCTAAAATATTCTATAGGGTAAGTTAAGTATATTTTTTAAATAAATAACTTAACATTATGAAACGAGAAAGAAGGTCTTACAGCCGAGACTTTAAAATTAAAATGGTTGAATTGTGCCTTGCGAAAGGAAATGTAGCAGAGGTTAGTCGTGAATACGGAGTCAATGACAACAGCTTGCACCGCTGGATAAAAGAACATCAAAAATATTCTGCTGGAAGTTTTCCGGGAAATGGAAAATTAAAATTGACCGAACATGAAGCAGAGATTTTGGCGCTCAAACGGAAGCTTGCAGACGTAACAGAAGAAAGGGACATTTTAAAAAAGGCCGTTCACATCTTCTCCAGGAAAGACGGGAAATCTACAAATTCATAGATATGAATAAACAAGAATTTTCAGTTGAGAAGATGTGCAGGATGTTTAAACTAAGTGTGGCGTCATTTTACATTTGGAAAAAGAATCCAGATGGAAAAGTAATACAGCGGCAGCAACCAATTAGACAAAGAGTAAAAGAAACATTTTCTCATTTTAAGGGGCGTTATGGAAGTCCTCGATTGACAATTGAGTTAAATTCAAATGGAACCAAAATAAGCAAACCAACCGTAGCAACATTAATGAAATCAATGGGTTTAGTAGCCAGAAAAAAATTAAAATTCAAGGCAACAACTGATAGCAAACATAATTATAGAATTGTTCCAAACAAGCTGGACAGAAAATTTATTGTTAGCAGAAAAAATGAAGTTTGGGTGTCAGACATCACGTACATCCGAACAATAAACGGATGGTTGTATTTGACAGTTATACTTGATTTGTTTGACCGCAAAGTTGTTGGTTGGTCGATGAGCAGAACGTTGTTAACTGAAGAAACTATCATTCGTGCATGGATAATGGCTACTAGGAACCGGCCGATAAAAGAAAAATTACTTTTTCATTCTGACCGCGGTGTTCAATATGCCTGCGATGAGTTTGTAAATTTATTGAACAAAAGTAAAATAATAGAAAGAAGCATGAGTAGAAAAGGAAACTGTTGGGACAACGCAGTTGCAGAGAGCTTTTTTAAGACATTAAAAGCCGAAGAAGTTTATGGCAAAACTTACATGAACCAAAAAGAAGCAGAAATGGCTATATTTGAATACATCGAAGGGTTTTACAACCAACACAGACGACATTCTGTTCTTGGATATCTTACGATAAAAGAATTTGAAAAACTAATCAATGCAGCTTAGCTTAACTTACCCTCCAGTTTTCTTTGTATGGTCCAGGGGAAAGCCACGGCGCAAGGGTTTACGGAATGTTCGAACTAACATCACTTCTTTTTCCTCCCCCTTAATCCCCCTCCAGAGGGGGAAAGCCACGGCGCAAGGGTTTACGGAATGTTCGAACTAACGTCACTTCATTTTCCTCCCCCTTAATCCCCCTCCAGAGGGGGAAAGCCACGGCGCAAGGGTTTGCGAAATGTCTGAACTAACGCTACTTCCTCTCTCTTGCGGAGAGAGGAAAGAGGAGAGAGGAAAACAATGCCCTAAAAAACCACCCCAACAGTAAAATAAAAACTTATCCCATCTGACGGTATAATGCCGGGGCCGGGGTATCCGGTTGCACGACGTGTGAAATAGTGATTATTGGTTAGGTTGTTCACTCCTGCTTTGAAATTTATTTTTTTGTTCAACTCATAGTGCATGTTATAATCCATCACGTAGTAAGCAGGTATGATTCCGGCTATGGCATCTGGATCAAAACTTGCATTGGTTGCTTCTGAAAATTGTTTGGCAACAAATGAACATAAGTAAGAAAAACGCCAGCTTCCAAATTGATAACGAATGCCGGTTTTTGCTGTTACCGGTGGCACAAGCTCAACCCAATTATTGCTATACGCGCTGATCTCGTTCTCACCATATCGCGCATAAACCAATGAAACGTTAGCAAAAAAACTCAACGCTTGACTTTTATTTTTTATTGATTTCAAATCAAGTTTGTATTCGCCAAAAAGTTCAAGCCCTGTGCTGTATGCTTTACCGACGTTGGTTCTAAATCGTACATATTCATAATCGGATATTTTTTTATCTATCATGCCAATTTTATTATTGTAAAAAAGAAAAAATCCACTCATGTCAAAACTTAGATTTTTAGCAGTAGCCCTGATACCAAGATCAGCATTAAATCCCTTTTCATCTTGCATTGCCGGATCAACTTGTATGTTTGGATTGATTACACGAATATCTGAGAAATTAATTCCACGATAATTCTGTGCTATGTTTCCATAAATTTCTGCGTCTCTGAATTTTTTCCAAGTAAAACCTATTCCGCCCAAGAGGATAGATCTGCAATTTGATTTGTTTTCATGGTAAACAGAATCAAACAATAATTCATTGGTGAGAGGATGATATACCGTTTCACGATACGTGCCTGCTGCTTTGGTATCAATGTACTCATATCTGAATCCGGCTGAAATCCAAAAGTGATCAGTAAGCTGAAGCATATTTTCAAAATAACCGGCCACGTTCATGGATGGAAAAGTATAATCAGATCCTTCTAATTCATCCGAATTTAGAAAGTTAAAATTAGCCTGATTGGTTGAATCAGCAAGTCCTTGTCGGTTTGTGGTTTGTCCTTGATAAAATCTTGCGCCGTAAGCAATGGAGCCTTTCATTTTTTTTCCAACAGGATAATGATTGACCAAGCGCAATTCAATACCCATATTAGAGAAAAGTCCTTCAATTAAATCACGTTCAAGATAATCATCAAGTCGAGAAATTTTGTCAAGGTTTCCAAGTGCATACCTATTGGCGTCAACTTTGAAAAATTTAATATCCAACAACATTTTGTGCGATACTTTCCAATGGTAATTTATGGCTAATATTCTCCAATCAACGCTGAACCAATTTCGTTCTCGAATTGATTGACGCGGATCATTTTTAAACATGGCGTCAGTTAATCCACCTGCTTGTTGTGCCAAATAATGCATATAGGTATACTCTGTGCTCACAAACATGTTTTCACTGAAATGCCAAGAGATTTGTCCAAATGCGTTGTGTTGAGAAAAACCGGAGTTGGCTCTCCATCCATCACCGGCTTTGTAATTGTAATAGAACAAATATGAAAACCTTCGGCTAATCGTTCCGGAAAATGAATTGAACGTATTCATGAGTTGATATGCCCCGTATGTATGATTTCCTCTGTACTCAAATGGTTTTTGACTCGCAGGGCGCAATTTAAAATTGACCATACCACCGAATTGCGGACCGAATTGAAGTGATGACGCTCCGCGAATAAACTGAACTGATTGAATTGCTTCAGAAGGTGGAGTATAATATGATTCAGGATAACCTAATGCATCTGCACTGATGTCATACCCATTTTGTCTGGTATTAAAATGTTCTGTACGGTTTGGACTCAGTCCTCTTGCGCCAATGCCCAATTGTAATCCTCCGCCGTCACTCTCCCAAATATTGAGACCCGGGACAGTAGCATATAATTCACGTGCATTATTTGTTGCTCCGTTTGCAGGAATTTTATCTATATCTACTACCTGAGTTTTTTTTCCGTGGGTGAGCGTGGTCCCATCAAGTAATGACATGCGCTGTGATTCAAACGGAGATTCATACACGATGGTCACCGGATCAAAAACTTCAGGATCAGGCTCAAGAAAAATATTTTTTTCATGTGATTTTTCGCTGATAACAACTTCATCTTCAAATCTTATATATCCCATCGATTCTGCCTTTAACAGATAGACGCCACATGAAATATTTTCAAACTTATATCTTCCGAATTCATCAGCCAGAACTGTAAAAATTTGTGAAGTATCTTTGGGAACCAGACTCACTTTCACATAAGGAACTGCTACTTGTTTATCGCCGTAAATTTCACCATATAAATTACATTGTCCGTAAGCAGATATTCCGCTGAGAAAAATAATAAGGTATGCGTACAATGAATTCATTTTAGTTGATCATGTAAATTTTTAATCTCCGTCACTATCTTGATAAGTGATTAATAAACCAAGTACTGAGGTCATATCAGTTTTGGTAAGAATGACTAATTTTTTCAATTCGAGATATGCATTATTTACCGACGCCCAATCAGTATCAACTGTTGCGCTCAAAGGATCAACAAGCGTATTTACCAGTGATTCACAAACATCAAATTGAGCAATAATTTGATCAGCCAAAGAATTGGTGACGTCATCTCCTTCTTGATGTCTGATGTAATCATCAAATCCTAATCCATTTCCACCAACAAAGCACGTTTCAAGACCGTATAAATTTTCAAGGGCGAAAGTGTTAGATAATCCGGAATAATAACCTTCCACATAAGCAGGCAAGGTAGCACCACCGGTTTGTTGTCCGCTTGGAATTCCAATTTTTGCATTCTTCACCAGTTCAATATCTTTCACAAATTCATTCAACAGGTATGAACAAGAACTGCTCACATCAGTTCCATCTGCAGATGTAAATATTGTTTTATATCCACCGTTCCACTGATCAAGAACAGGTTGTAATTCTGATTTCATTTTTGTAACCAAATCAGTTAGATAAATTTTTCTGTTGGAAGCAAGCGCATCAGTAGAAAAATTAGCAATTACAAATGCATCACCACCAAAATACAAGAGATAGTCAATAGCCGGAAAACCAATAGCTGTAGTGTTTGCAACTGAACCCAGCGTGTAAGTGCCGGCTGTAATATTGGCTTCAATTTTTGTGGTATCTGTTGGAAAAGTATTGAATGCACCTTTGATACCATAGTCTTGTGCAGGTCCAAAACTATACATGGCGCAGTGCTGATAAAAAACATTACACTCAACATATTGTTGTCTTAGCGCAGTGAGTGTAGTTGTGTTTGGATTTGAATTAAATTCATCTGTGCGCGTAATCAACAAAGCTAAGGCATTATTCAAATCTGTGAATGCCGGAATTATAACAGCAGAAGCCATGTTGGACAACATGGCTTTGCGGTCGAATTCAGTTTTGTTATCGTCTTTACACGCTGAAAATATTGTTGCAGTCAATATCAGCAGAAAACTGCTTCGGTACATAAGTTTACTTTTTTTTAAAATCCGTAAATACTATTTAATGAATTAATGGCGTTAGTCAAATCAGCTTGTGTAACCTGCCAAAAATCTGCTCCAATATGGGTATCTAGCAATGTTTCAATTTCAGTATAGGTAATCACTCTAGTTTCAAGCGGTACATATTTCAGACACATGATAAATGCGTAAGCTTCTGACAACTCATGCAAAAATAATGCGTTATCAACACCAAAATTACTCTTGGCATCTTCTAAATACTGCAATGCCTGACGGGCAGAAATTTTTTCCCACATTTTGCGGATGTTTAAAATTTCTTCATCACGAATATCTAATGCATCTTGCGATATAGCAGCACGACCACGTAAAAATCCATTCATCATAACTGCGTTGCATCCTAAATCTCCGTTGCGGCTATTGCAATATTTTCCCCAGAAACGAATACCGCTTGTATTGGTTGGAAAATCTACCGGCACACCAAAATATCCAAACGCCTCATCCCAATGATGTTCCATTTCAGTATAATATTCTCCGGCACCGGCATCAACCGGGGTTGTATTGTCAACATTCATTTTTCCTGATCCAAAATATACCTGAGTTGATTGGTACATGAAAACTGCCCCCATCAATCCTTTCTCAATTAATTGTGTGTACTCAATTCCATTCGCTGCAAATAAATAAGTGCTAGTTCCGCTTGTAAGTGTTCCTGCTTGTCCATCGGTTGCGGTAGATGCGTAATCTTGTGAGGCAATGGCAAGACTATCCATGTAATCAATAAATAATGATGTATCTGCCGCGAGACATTTATCCATTAATTTTTTTGTTGAAGTAAAGCTGAAATTTCCGCCTCCGTTTCCGCCGGTATTGGCAAACATATCGGTCAGTGCCTGATAGGTCAACACGCCGGTTGTTCCGGTTTTCATATACGTGGTCATTTCTGTTAACTGATCCAATCTTTCAGTTTGACCGCCATAACTCACGGTGTTATTCGTTCCGTCTGTAAATGAATAAGTGGTTGGAACAGTGAGTTGAAAATATTCACATGAACCGTCGTCTTTTTTTGCCTCTTCATTATAATTCAAAGCGGTTGAATCAGTACAACCTTCTTTTTTACAAGACAGCAATGCCATGGTGCTGAATCCCAAGATGACCAGTGTTCTATTCATAAGTATTTATTTAGATTGAATTTAAATTAACGAGTCAAAAGTAGAATAAGCAAGGTGTTTGGACAATACCTTTTTTGTGGTATTTGATTTGGAAAGTAGGATTTAATCTTAAAAAAAAAGCTGTTCGTCTAATTGATGCAAACATAATTTTAATTTAATTTTTTACTGAACTTGCTCTCCTACTTTTGACCCAGAGCTTTGCATGATATCCTTGATTCCGACTTTATGCTCACTATAATACGGATGAAACCATGCCGAGTGCCATTTGAGTTTTTATTCTCATGAACTCTCATGTAAATAGTAAGATCAATAAGATTTTTAACCCCGGGTTTTTCATCTTCATTGTCATTTTTATTCATTCAGGTTTTTCAGTCAGATCACAGAATATTGTCATTAATGAAGTTTCTCAAGGACCTTCAGGCAGTAAAGAATATGTGGAGTTTCTGGTTACGGGTCCACCACTTATTTACTGTGATGATACGCCAACATGCATTGACCTGCAGGGTTATATTTTTGATGATAACAATGGATATCTGAACGGAGCACCTACCAGTGGAGTAGGTATTGCTTCAGGAGCATGCAGATTTGCTAATGATCCGTTTTGGTCATGCATTCCGGCGGGTACATTGATTGTAATTTATAATGATGCAGATATTAATGGCAGCATGCCGGCGCAAGATATTTCTATGGCCGACGGTAACTGCACACTAGTCATTCCTATTTCATCAACATTATTTGACAGACATAACACATTGCCAAGTTCAAGTGATGGATCATATGCAACAACGGGATGGATCAGCGGTGGTAGTTGGACTCCAATCTCCATGGCAAATACGGCGGATGGTTTTCAAATATATGAACCTTCCAATACCACCACTCCGGTTTTTTCTGTTGGCTGGGGTCCTACAAATTCTCTTGGAGATATTTACATGGGTTCAGGCAGCGCATCAGGAGAAGTGTACTTTGCAGATGACTGTGATTTTTTTAATCAAACATCATGGATTGATGGTTCTGCTTCAACTCAGCAATCGCCAGGTTCACTTAATCCATCTCAATCATCTTGTGTGGGAGCAATGAATGCTTCTTGCGATCCGCCGGTTATCACGTTGAGCCCAACTGATGAAACGTGTGCAGGGTCATGTGATGGATCCATTGCAGCTACCGTTACAGGTGGTTCAGGTTTATACACTATGTCATGGAGCCCGGCGCCCGGTTCTGGTCAAGGAACTAACAACGCGTCCGGACTATGTGCTGACAACTTCACTTTTACAATCATTGATCAAAACGGAACTGGATGTGAATTGTCTGCCAACACAACTGTGAATAGTTTAGGTGCATCTGTCACTCCAACCTTCACTGCTGTTGCTCCAATTTGTGCAGGTGATGCACTGGCCGCTTTGCCAACTACGTCAAACAATGGAATTACCGGAAGCTGGTCACCGGCTCTTGACAATACCACTACTACACTTTATACATTTACACCTGATGCAGGACAATGCGCAAACACAACTACATTATCTATTACTGTAAACTCATCAATCACTCCAACCTTCACTGCCGTTACTCCAATTTGTGCAGGTGATGCCTTAGCTGCTTTACCAACAACATCAAACAATGGAATTACCGGAAGCTGGTCTCCGGCTCTTGACAATACCACTACTACACTGTATACATTTACACCTGATGCAGGACAATGCGCAAGCACAACTACATTAACTATTACGGTGAATTCTTCTGTCACTCCAACCTTCACTGCTGTTACTCCAATTTGTGCAGGTGATGCCTTAGCTGCTTTACCAACAACTTCAAACAATGGAATCACAGGAAGCTGGTCACCGGCTCTTGACAATACCACTACTACACTGTATACATTTACACCTGATGCAGGACAATGCGCAAACACAACTACATTAACTATTACGGTGAATTCTTCTGTCACTCCAACCTTCACTGCTGTTACTCCAATTTGTGCAGGTGATGCCTTAGCTGCTTTACCAACAACATCAAACAATGGAATCACAGGAAGCTGGTCTCCGGCAATTGACAACACCACCACTACACTGTATACATTTACACCTGATGCAGGACAGTGTGCAAACACAACTACATTAACTATTACTGTAAACTCATCAATCACTCCAACCTTCACTGCTGTGGCTCCAATTTGTGCAGGTGATGCCTTAGCTGCTTTGCCAACAACTTCAAACAATGGAATCACAGGAAGCTGGTCACCGGCTCTTGACAATACCACTACTACACTGTATACATTTACACCTGATGCAGGACAATGCGCAAACACAACTACATTAACTATTACGGTGAACTCAACAATAAATATTTCAGTGGATGTTACAATTTGCACAGGCACTGATTATACTTTTCCGGATGGAATAACGCATACAAATATTTTGCTTGATGAGACTTATTTTTCCATCTTGAATACCTTTTCCGGTTGTGACAGTATCATTGCAACAAATCTGTTTGTTACTTCAGGATTTTCAACTAGTGAAACCGTAAATATTTGTTCCGGATCTGATTATACATTTGCTGACGGAACAGTTCACACGAATATCACCATCAATGAATCGTATATTTCTACTCTCATGTCAATGGGAGGATGTGATAGTTTAGTCACAACAAATATTTTAGTGAATTCTTCTTTTACAAATACAGAATTTTTAACTATTTGTGAAGGAGAAAATCATCAGTTCCCGGATGGAACAATTCAAACAATCACTAGTAATACAACCTATATATCAAACTTATTCACCACAGCCGGCTGTGACAGCGTGATCACAACACAAGTTACCATGATTCCATCTTCAAATACTTTGGTGAACGTAACAGTGTGTGAAAATTCGTCTTACACTTTTCCTGACGGAACAACACAAATTATTAGCGGTTTTACTACACAGACTTCCGTTCTTGCATCCATCAACGGGTGTGATTCATTGATTACAAGTCAAATTTCAGTGAACCCAATTTATCAGCAAACAGAAAATATTTCTTTGTGCATGGGTGAAAATTATACTTTTCCTGATGGCACCATTCATTTTAATATTATATCAGATGAGCAGTATCAATCCACATTTACCAGTATTTCAGGATGTGATAGTATTTGGATAACCAATATTCTTGTAATTCCGCTTCCAACAATTGATGCAGGTAATGATATTTCTGTCTGTGAAGATATACCGGTCACATTGAACGCTTCAGGTGCTGATTTTTATTCATGGGATCAAGGAATGATGAATGGCGTTTCAGTAATACTTCTGCCCGGCACTTACACATTCACTGTAACAGGAACTTCAATAGCAGGATGCGAAGCAAGCGATGGTGTAAGTGTTATTGTAAACCCTAATCCACAACCAAATTTCAATGCTGATGTGAACGCCGGATGTGCCCCATTGATTGTAAATTTTTCTGTCTCCAATACATCATCATCAGGAACATTTTTTTGGAATTTTGGAAATGGTAATTCTGGCATCGGAATGAATGGAACAACACAATACACAACATCCGGACAATATGATGTAAGCTTATCTTACACAGATGACAACGGCTGCAATGCGCTGGTTTTATATACCAATTACATTGATGTTTTTGATACACTGGTTGCTACTTTCACCTACAATCCGCAACAGCCGGACATGCTGAATTCAGAAGTCATCTTTGACAATAACTCTATCGGCGCCACATCATACCATTGGTCATTTGGTGACGGTACACAAAGTTCAGACGAAAATCCTTCACATAGTTATTCCGGAACTCCGGGAAGTAATTATATCGTCACACTCATTGTCAGCAATTCAGTTTGTGAGGACACAGCACAGAGTATTATTCAAATCCAAGATCAAATAATTTTTTATGTACCCAATGCATTTACACCGGATGGCGATGAATACAACGAGATATTTCAACCCGTTTTCACTTCAGGTTTTGACCCGTATGATTATCATTTGATGATTTTTAACCGGTGGGGTGAATTAATATTTGAATCATTTAATGCCACCGTAGGCTGGAATGGAACTTATTCTGATCAAGGTCTTGTTCAGGACGATGTTTACGTTTGGAAAATTGATTTCAAAGAAACCATGTCAGATAAAAGACATACTCGCACAGGTCATGTTGTCTTGTTGAGATAATGAATTAAAACATGAATAAAAAAACATATATCTAGTACCCATGAAAACGCATATTATTTATTTTGGTGTAGCCATGCTAATGCTGAATAGTTGCAAAACAGAAGGAAATTTAAATGAAGAAATTACCAGAGAAAATATAATCATTAAAGGATCTGACACAGAGTTTTTATTGGTAAAAGAATTGAGCGATGAGTTTAAAGAAAATCACGATGTAGATTTTGACGTGACCGGTGAAGGATCATCCAAAGGAATCGAAGCATTGATTGCAAATGAAACAAGTATTGCAAACAGTTCACGTAAAATGAGTGATGACGAAAGAATCAGTGCAATGCAAAACGGCGTAAATCCAGTGCAAGCAATTATAGCAATGGATGCAGTAGCTTTTATTGCGCATCCACAAAATAAAGTAGATAGTTTATCCACCTTGCAATTGAAAGGAATTTTGAGCGGTGACATTACAAATTGGAAAGAACTAGGAGGTGAAGATCATCCAATCAACATCTATGGAAGAAATCAAAATTCAGGTACCTATCGTTTTCTTGAGAACAGATTTGTACGAGATGAAGGTTTTGATGAAGCCATACAACAAATGAGTTCAAATCAAGAAATTCTAACTGCAGTTGAAAATGATCCGTATGGTTTAGGTTATGTTGGTGTTGGATTTATCACCGACTGGAATGGTAAACCGAACAATTCAATTTGGGCCATGTATTTGTACACTGAAGGTGAAGATATTTCATACTCCCCGTATGAGTCAAATGCCATTACTAATGGTGATTATCCACTGGTGCGACCACTGTATCAGTACTTCAATGGCGTACCTGCTGAAATGATCAGAGAATTTTTACTTTTTGAATTGTCAGACGATGGACAGTCTATTATCAGAAAGAATGGATTTTTTCCAATCACTGAAGATTATGCCAGAGAAAACAAAGCAAACGGAATTGAATGAATTAATGAATTTCTGACTTAAGAACTAGCCGCTTCAATTAGATTTCTTTCTCAAAAAATACATACCCGTTAAGGTAAAAACAATAGAGATCATCACGGCTAAATTAACCCAAAACCGCAACTCTGCGTGATGCGATTTAGTGACGAAGAAAATTACCAGAAAAAGATCACAGAGTAAAACAAACAAGGCAGAAAATCGGGTGATTTGATGTACACGTTGTCCCCAGCGCATCAATTGAATTTGTACAAAAGCCGTGTACAAAATAGCAAAGGCCACCAGCCAATTCCAAGTTGATAAAAATGAAATTATATTAAAGCATACCAAAAGTGCAAAAACTGAGATGAAAATTCCTGAACCAAGTGTAATAAAACGGAACAATTTACTTTCCTTATTTCCAAATGCATCAATCAGATATATACCAGCCAAGGCAACAACAATTACGGTTTGAAACAAAGTGAGGTGAACATAAAACGCCTTCACCATTTCACCGCCTGACCAAACCAGAAATGCACATATCAACCAAATGATAATGCTTGCAATCAACAAAATTCCGCTGAGATTCTTTTTTACATTCATAGTTTTATGCAATGCATTGAATTGAATTGAATTATTTTATTTTAACACCAAACAGACAAACATCATCCAATTGTTCATACTCACCTTTCCATGCATTGAAAGCCTGATCAAGACGTGTAAGTTGTTCCTTCATTTCAAGTTGAGATATTTCAACCAGCAAATCTTTTAATGCTTTGTATTTTAATTTTTTTCCCTTTGGTCCACCAAATTGATCGGCATATCCATCTGAAAAAACATAGACGCAATCACCGCTTTGCAATTGTATTTCATGATTGGTGAAAGGTTTGCGTTCTTCAAATTCACCGATTGGTTGTTTATCCGGTTTAAGTTCAATTGCTTCTTTTTCACGCACCAATAACAGCGGATTATTTGCCCCGGAGAATTCAAGTTTCAACGTTTCATTATCAATGGCGCACAAACCAATATCCATTCCGTCTTTGATATTGGATTCACTTTGTGAAAAAGTATCAACCACTAAATCAGTCAACTTGTCAAGAATGGCAGCCGGTTGTCTCAATTTGAATTCATTTACCGTGCGGTTGAGCCCATTAAAACCAACAATACTTACGAAAGCTCCGGGCACACCATGACCGGTACAATCAATGGCTGAAAAAATAGTTTTATTTTCAAATCGCGCAGCCCAGTAGAAATCACCTGATACAATATCCTTTGGTTTATACAACACAAAATGATCATGATCAAAAATTTGTCTGAGTTTATCTTCACCCGGCAAAATGGTGTTCTGAATTCTTTTCGCGTATTTGATTGAATCAAGAATATCATTTGTTTTCTCTTCAATTTCTGCTTTTTGATGCTCAAGCAAATGATTTTGTTCTGCAATTTCATGCGTGCGCTCTTGTACAATTTTTTCAAGTTCTTCTTTCTGAGATTTAACCCGCGCAATAGATACGCGAATTATAATATAGATAAGTAAAATAAATAAAATGATGTATACGATATATGCCCACGCAGTGCGATACCATGGTGGTAAAATAGTGAATGAAAAGGTTGCTTCAGTGCTCTCATAACCATAATAGTTTTTAGCCTGAACATGAAAAACATAATCACCTTCAGTTAACCTTTGATACTCTGTAAAATTTGTTGATTTCCATTTTCCCCAATCTGATTCAAAACCTTCAAGATACCAGCTATACTCATTTTCTAATCCACCAAGATAAGCAGTAGATGTGAAATCAAAACGAACTGAATTCTGCGCATATACAATGCGATGTTCTGTAGAAAGTATTTTGTGTGTGTTATATTGAAAAATAGAATCTTCATTAAGTGATACTTGATAAATGTAAGAGTTGAATGGCTGAGCAAAATTAGAAGTTGCCTCGGGATTATAGGCATAAACTTTACGTCCGCCGCCAAACCAATAGATGCCATTTTTGTCGCGTTTGAGAGAATAAATTACATCATCTGATATTTGTTTAAAGGGAGCTGAAACCCAAATTGCTGTATCTGATGAAAAATCCATGTATCCAATTTCTGAATATTCATCTTTAGTATCTGCCTTGTGAAAAATCACCATCCACATTTTTTCATTGTCATCATTAAAAATGCGATGCACCAATAGTTTCTCTTCAATGAATTGCCCTTGGTTGAGTTCTGAAGCAACTAAGTTTTTACCTTCAATTTCAAACAAGCCATTTGAGGTACCAACATAACCTCTGTCTCTAAATACTCCCAGCGTAAATTGCTCATAATAGTTGGTTGTATCCTTTAATGGTAACAATCCGGGCAAGATGTTTTCATTTTGATTTTTTGTTGTATCCAACAGATAGATTCCTTCTCGTTTAACTGAATAGTAGACGTTTCCTTGAATTTCAATCACCGAACGCACTTCACCGGTGGTTCCGTCATAAATACCATTATATATAAATTTTCCGTTGACATAGGAGATAGAACCTACTCCGGTACCATCTAAACCAACATAAATCATGTCAGGATTTTTTGTAGACTGAAATAAATCCCATGCATACAAATCTCCAATGAGATGTTTTTGCATTTGATCATCTAAATAATATACTCCATCATTCGCAATTGCCAGCACGTATGTTTTTCCATCAGAGAAAGTATATTCACGCAATTGGTATAATTCCATGCCAAATACATTTTGTTTTTTAAATGACATGGTTCCATTGCCGAATTCACTTTTAAACAAATCAGTATGCGTTGCCAAATAAATTTCTCCGTTTTTCAAATAGATATCTTCTGTAATTCCGGTAATGCCAAAATCCTTATCAAATGATGTGATTGCATCAGATGTTTCAACAAAGGTGATTCCATTATCATTGCCCAACCAGATATTGCTGTACTGATCAAAAAATATTTTTCTGATTTCTAAATTTTCAAGACCATCTTTTTCCATAAAAGTTCTCACCAGATTACCTTTCATATCAAAGATCAATACGCCATTGCCTGCCGTGCCGGTAACAATTAAATTATTCTGTATAGCAATGTTATTTATTTTAAAACCTTCACCAACATTCAACTTACGATTGGTTTGTAAAACCATTTGATAAGCGCTTCCATTTTGCTGAAACTCATGAAAATTTCCTTTGTCGTCAATGATTATTTTTTTTCCCTCTTCTTCATAAATAATAGCAGGAGAAACTTTGATAGAATTCTGGATTTCAAAAAATTTATTCCCTCTCAAAACATAAGAAAGGTCGCCATCGGTTCTTTCAAACGTGCAGATTATTACTTCATCAATAGAACAACTGGTTTTTATGCGTTCGCCATCGGGTACTTCAATCACTTCAATATTCTGTTCAAAATAAATGAAGATATGGCTGCTGGTTACAAAGCAGGTGTGTTCACCAATGCAGTAGACATTCCATACATCTGAAAACTCAATGGTATCAACCGGGTGTGAAAGTTTGTGATAGACTGTTTTGCCCATCGCATCATAATCAAGATAACCAAACTCACCGCGTCCACCCACATAAATGCGTCCGGTATCATTTTTAGCAAATGAACGCGGGTGCTCACTGTTTTCAAGTTCTATTTTGGACCAGCTTTCTCCGTTAAATTCAAGAATTCCCCCATTATTAGCTATGTAAAAATAATACTCGTTATTCTGAATTATATCCCAGTTTTGTGCCGTGGCGGTATAGTCTTTTGCCGTAAAATTTCTAACCTTGATTTTGCCAAAAGGAAAATCATTTTGCGCCAGAACAAACTGGGCAACAAAAATTAGCAGAATGGCAAACCGAAATTTCACGGAGTAAAGATAAAATTATTCTATAAATACTCTGACGGGTTTACGCTGAATTTGCCAGACAAAACCTTTGAGGAAAAGATCGTTATCCGGAATTTCTTCTATTGGCGTGTAACTGCCAGCGGGCTGCACATTAAAGCTAACCTTGCTGATTTCTGAATTTTTAAAATGAATCAAAATATCATTACAGTCTATTTCATTCATTCCGGTAAGGGTTTTAATTTCATATCCTAGGCTGTCTTTGCTTGTTTCAGAAAGGTAATATCTGGTTTGAGCATTGAGATCAATAAATACTTTTGATATTTTACCTGAATCCAAATAGGCTGTCATGTATTGGCCTTTGATTTGGTCATAGTGAATGCTGTCTTGCTCAGTAGCAATAAAAGCGTGTTCATATATTTTTAACAAATGAAATTCCTGATTATAATAGGTTGCAAGCACTGAATCACCGCTTAGTTGAGTCAAGTCACTCCAAATCACCGGATTTTTATGCAGCTTAATAATTGAATCCGTTTCATTGAAATAAGCCGAATCACAAGCCACCATAAATTCAGCCCGAATAATTTCAACTCTCCCTGTAGCTATTGACTTTGACATATTGCTCAAGGTATCTGTATAATACGTTATTGTATCAGCCGAAAGAAAAAGGGTGTCCTGCCTACTGAATTGAATTACGTGAGCGTTGTCCAATAATTGGATTACGGTATCAAATGGTGATTTATAAAAGTAATCAGCTAAAAATAAAACCTGCTCCATTGAATCGTACATGCGCACGTGGCAAAAGCCTTGTCCCTCATCTTTTTCCTGATCAAAAATCAAACTATCTGCCTCTAATGTTCTGCCCCGTTCTAGCATGGACGCTCCGTTCCAAAGCTGAATATAATTTGTGCGCGTATAGTAAATTCCCCGGTTGCAATGAATTTCAGCTGAGTCAGAAAGTATTTTGGTTGGACCATGAAAATGCGCAGTGGCGGCGTTAGTTCTGAACTCAAGAGTGTCACTGAACAATTCATACTCAGGATGGGTTACATGCACGCTGTCACGAAAAAAAAATGTTTTTGAATTTGAAAAGTACGATCCTTTGCGTGAAGTTAATTTCAAATCTTCTTTAATACTTGTGATCACAGCCCCCGCCTGATAATACCCCATGGCCAAATTGCCATCATAATCCATAGAGTCTGTAAGCAATTTGTATTCATTATCTCTCAACCTCACATGCCCACGCAATTCAGACATATTTGTATTGCCATTATAAAAAAGAGAATCACAGAACAAATTCACCGTATCACCTTGGTTAACCTGAACATGACCATAAGCATATATAAGATTGGGAGTGCGCAAAAAGATAGCTGAGTCACAAAAAAGCTTACTGTTTTGATACTCAAATTGCACGTTGCCAATTGCCTTGGTGGTATTTACTTGCCCTTTATAATCACTGACAGTTTCAGCAAAAATAAGCCTTACCGGAGCATCCTGCGCAAGAACTAGCCGGGTAAAAAAAAGGACGCCTGTTAAAAGCGCCCATTGGAAAGTATTTTTTCGTGTTGTTCTCAACTTTTTTTCCGTATGATGGTCTGCTCTCTGTCTGGTCCTACAGAGACAATAGATACAGGAACGTGCAATTCTTGTTCTAAGTATGCAATGTATGCTAAAAATTCTGCCGGTGCTTGGTCAAGACTAGTCATTTTGGTTAAATCTTTTTTCCATCCTTTGAATTCGCGGTAGATTGGTTTTACGTTTAATCCGTCCAAATCATAAGGAAAAATATCCTGCATCTTGCCATCAATTTCATAATGAGTGCAAACACGCACGGTATCAAAACTGTCAAGCACATCAGCTTTCATCATGGCCACTTGTGTAGCGCCGTTTATCATGCACGCATATTTCAGAGCCGGTAAATCTATCCAACCGCAGCGGCGTTCACGTCCGGTTGTTGCGCCGTATTCATGTCCAATTTCACGAATTTTAGCACCGGTTTCATTGGCTTCTTCTGTTGGAAAAGGACCACTACCAACACGCGTACAATATGCTTTGAAAATACCAATCACCTCACCAATGCATGAAGGTGCCACACCAAGTCCGGTACAGGTTCCTGCTGTTACGGTATTTGAAGAAGTGACATAAGGATATGTTCCAAAGTCAATGTCAAGCAAGGTACCTTGTGCGCCTTCAGCCAGAATTTTTTTACCGTCAGCCAATGCATTATTGATGTAATACTCACTGTCAATTAATTCAATCTGACGTAAAAATTCAATAGCATCAAACCACTGCTTTTCAGTTTCAGCAAGGAGTGAGGCGTAATCATAATTACCAAGAATTTTTTTGTGTTTGTTCACCAGCGCATCATACTTCTCTTTGAAGATTGACAATTGCGTATCGCCCATTCTCAAACCGTTTCTGCCTGTTTTATCCATATAGGTTGGGCCAATTCCTTTTAGAGTTGATCCAATTTTCTGATGTCCTTTTGATTCTTCTGAAAGACGATCAAGAATTTTATGTGTAGGCAAAATTAAATGCGCTTTTTTTGAGATGAGCAGATTGCCTGCCACTTTGATTCCGTGTGCTTCAATTTTTTCAATTTCACCGCGTAGGGTGATAGGGTCAATGACCACCCCATTGCCAATAATATTGATAGTATCCTTTCTGAAAATTCCGGAAGGTACTGTATGAAGTACATGTTTTTTTCCTTCAAAAATAAGGGTATGCCCGGCATTGGGTCCTCCTTGAAATCTGGCAATAATCTGATATTTTGGGGCTACAACATCAACAATTTTTCCTTTGCCTTCGTCGCCCCATTGCATGCCCAACAATACGTCTACGCTCATGGTATATTTTCTTTTGATGAGTAAAAAAAATCAATTAAGATTGCAATTTACTCCGCTTTAAACTTACTAACTGCTTCCTCAACGGAAGGTGCAATATTAAGGACTGTATTTAGTTTAGTAAGCAAAAGCACCTGACTAATTTTGTCTGAGATATTAACAACATATAAATCACCGCCGGTATTGCGGCAGCGAGTGAATATTCTAATTAATGCACTAATGCCAAGACTATTAAGTAGGTGAATGCCTTCAAGATTTAAAATCAGACGGCTGCTACCGGCTGCGGCTAAAGTATTGGATTTAGAAATCAAGGGAGAAAAATCATCTTCAGTAAGCGCAGAACCTGATAATGCAAGTTCAATGCAACGGTTGTGCTTTTTTTCCAAAATGTTTAAAGCCATGTAACTTATTTTTGATCCACTATTTTTTCACCATAGAAATAGAGTGAATGGTGATGAATTTTTACATTGAACAATTCTTCAATTGTAGCTCTGATTTTTTCAATGCGCGGATCACAAAATTCTATCACCTCACCGGTATTTGTACAAATCACGTGATCATGTTGACTGAAACCATGTGCCTTTTCAAAATGAGCTAAATTGCCGCCAAACTGGTGCTTACGTACCAAATTACTAGCTAAAAGCAATTCCATCGTATTATATAATGTTGCTCTACTGACACGGTAATTTTTATTCTTCATTTTAACATAGAGTGATTCAATATCAAAATGACCTTTGTGTGCATAAATTTCAGCAAGAATAGCAAATCTTTCGGGGGTTTTCCGATGTCCGTTTTTTTCAAGATAATGACTGAAAATTGTTCGTACGGTTTCCTGTAGTGTCTCTTTATCAACCATGATACTGTGCATGCAATGCTGTAAAGATAATAGAATTAGTTTAAATAAAGAACTTGCAAGAGCGATCACCGTATTTGAAAAAATCAAAAGTTGAGATTGATACACAGAAATCTTTGCAGAAATAATGGACAGAGAAATCATATCTTATCGGATTCATTTCAAAAAACTATATTTGACTCATCAGATCAAAAACATCTCCATGACAAAAAAAGACATTAGTACCAATCCGTTTAACATGGTGGTAATTGTAGCCGCCCTTGGATATTTTGTAGATATCTATGATCTCATTTTATTCGGCATTGTTCGTGTGGATAGTTTAAAAGCAATTGGTATTCCGGCAGATCAAATTACAGCAGTTGGAATAGATCTTATGAACTGGCAAATGGCCGGTATGCTGATTGGTGGTATCGTGTGGGGAATCATGGGCGATAAAAAGGGAAGAATGTCTACTTTATTTCTCACCATATTATTGTATTCACTTGCAAATATTGCCAACGGCTTTGTACAAAATTATGAGCAATATGCCATTTTGCGTTTCATTGCAGGGTTTGGCCTGGCAGGTGAATTAGGTGTTGGTATTACGCTGGTTGCTGAGGTGATGTCAAAAAAACATCGGGCATGGGGGACCAGTTTGGTTTCAGGAGTTGGAATTGTGGGTGCTGTGTTGGCGTTTTTAGTTGCCGAGTGGGGCTGGCGTGAAGCATATTGGGTAGGTGGTGTACTTGGATTGGCATTACTTGCGCTCAGAGTTTACGTACATGATTCTGACATGTTCCACAAGGTAAAAGAGTCTAATGTGAAGAGAGGAAATTTTTTCAGTTTATTCTCCAATAAATCACGCCTTATCCGCTATATCAGCTGCATTATTATTGGCATGCCGGTGTGGTTTGTGATTGGAATACTCATTATGTTTTCAAAAGAGTTTGGTGAAGCACTTCACATTACCGGACCAGTGAGCTCAGGCAAGGCGATTATGTTTCATTATATTGGTGCAGCTATTGGAAGTATCTTGACAGCATGGCTAAGTCAAAAATTGGCTTCTCGCAAAAAGGCTCTCTTGGTTTCAATCAGCTGCTTGGTGCTATTTTCTATCTTGTATTTCATGACAGATGGCACAAGCCCAACCATCTATTATTTCATGGCATTTATTTTGGGAATTGCCATGGGGTATTGGGCAGTATTTATCACGGTGGCATCTGAACAATTTGGTACTAATATTCGCTCAACGGTTACTACCACCGTACCAAATTTTGTGCGTGGTGCAACCGTGGGTATGACTTTGTTCTGGTCATATTTATCTATTGACATGGGCATCATTCACGCCGCAATGATTGTTGGTGCCGTAATTTTTGCTTTGGCTATTTTCAGCGTTTTTTTGTTGGAAGAAACACACGACAAAGATTTGGATTATATGGAGCATTGATTTGCCGCAAAAATAGGATATCCATGAGAAGCAATTTCCTATCACAAATACGCAGCATGTAGCATAGAATTTGCTTCACCTCACTCATCTGCCGAAGCAGAATTGCGCAGGCAGACTAAAAATTGTCTGATTGTCTTTCTAAAGCAGAAAAATTTTCATTGTACAAAATACCTGAAATTTTATAGCCCTTACCACGATCTACAAAATAAATACGCTCGTATATTTTCATCTTTTCAAACGTGATGGTATAATCAAATTTTACCGTGGTGATACCGTTGTTATAACTTGATTCAAATCCCATGTCTTTGCTGATTTCTGAAATTGCACCGTAAAATTCACGCATGCCGCTGAACAAGGATATCCACTCTTCACGCGGAGTAATGACTAATGATTCATCATCAATCATATTATCTGCAATGTATTCATATTCACCCGCTTTTAAATGCTGGTGGAATTCATCTGCCATTTTTTCTGCAGAACCCACATCGCATGAAGACATGAGAAATGAAGTGATTATAAAAAGGAATAAGAATGTTTTTTTCATAGCTATACAAATAAAATGATTTCTGTTGATCAATAGAAATTAAGTAGAAAACAAATATAAATGATCTGTACTTAATGATTCAGATTGATAGTGTATATTTTGTAAATTCAATTAAATCAGGTAACTTCAGCTAAATTTGAACCTTTTTCAACTTGGGTTGTAAGCATGATAAACGCAGTAGCTATGCATAAAGTGGTTTTGGTTTTCTTATTGATGATGACCACCGGATTGATATTCTGTCAATCAGGTGATAGATCATTGTCCACTATTAAGGAAGAATATTTTGAGAAAAGAAAATCATTTCAAAGCAGTTCAACAAAAAAACTTACCACTGATCAGCAATCACAATTAGATGCTCTGGTTGCCGAATTAAAAACACTTGACCCCAATTCATTTGAATACAATTTGGTGGTTTATGTAAACGGGAATTATAATACCAATCTGCAATCATCTCTATTTACGGCATACGAATTAAACCCGACAGATGAAACCGTATTGAAAGAAATGGCAGGATTTTATGCAGTAACATTCAACACGGCAAAACAAAAAGAGTATCTTCTCAAAATAAAAAAATATTACACGGCATCTGAACTTGCCTATTACAAAGATGCTATGCCAAGCACAAAATCATTACTCTTTACATCAGGGCAAGAAGATATGTTTGGATTTTTACTTGCTCAGGTAATTGAAGGTGTGGGAAGTGAAGTGCAAGTAGTTTGTATGGATATGATGAAAAATGATGAGTATCGTGAAATGGTTTCTAATAATTGCGGCATCACCGATATGACTTTCCTGGGAAACGAAAAAAACTATGTAAAAACGATCCTCACCGGCGGCACCAAAAAAATATTTATTTCAGCCACCGTACCTCAAGATTATTTTTCTGCATGTTCCGACAAATTATACATAACCGGTTTGGTATATCAATATGGAAATATAGATCAGCTAACCGCGCTCAACGACTTCTGGAAAAAAGTTAAAGCCAAAGATCTCAGTCAAATCAGCCTTTCAGGCAGTGCTGAAAAAAAACTTTATGGAAATTACCTACCTGCACTCATCACATTGTATATGCTTACACCCGGCGATCAGGTTTTGAAAACAACCATTCAGGCCATTGCTGAAAAAGTATCAAGAACCGAAGAAGTAAATGAAATTTTAAAAGAGATTGAAGCCAACTGATGCGGATTTTCAAAAAAGATTATACCACACACAGCGATGAAGAGTTGATGACTCTTTATACCAAAGGCGATCACAAAGCTTTTGAAAATCTCTATGCCAGGTATGAAAAATTCATGGTCAACTTCTTTTATCGCAAACTTTGGAATGATAGAATAAAAGCAGAAGATTTTGCGCATGATTTATTTACCAAACTAATTGATAATCCTGAATTATTTGATACCAGCCGAAACTTCAAAGCCTGGCTATTTTCAGTTGCTAATAACATGTGTAAAAACGAATATAAAAAGCAAGATATCCGCAAAAACACATCGTTTGACGTGCCTGATCATTATCAAGGCACTGATACGGCAGATGCACCGGACAAAGAGGTTGACAAGGCCAGCTTCAATCAGATATTGATGCGTGAGCTAGACAAATTAGGAGACAAACATAAAGAAGTATTTATGCTGCGCCATTTTGAAGGTTTAGCTCTGGAAGAAATTGCAGAAACATTAGACATTAACACCGGAACAGTAAAATCAAGATTACATCATGCAACCAAAACGGTTGCAGAGAAACTGGAGATTTTCAGAAAATCAATTCTGAAAGATTGAACCAAAAATTGAATAGGTTGTATACAGCATAAGAC
Source organism: Crocinitomicaceae bacterium (assembly GCA_016708105.1). NCBI lineage: Bacteria > Pseudomonadati > Bacteroidota > Flavobacteriia > Flavobacteriales > Crocinitomicaceae > Crocinitomicaceae bacterium. The sequence goes on along the minus strand of JADJGJ010000002.1, from coordinate 1,086,026 downwards.
GGAGATGAAAACAGAGAACATGAATACAGCAGAGGATATCATCCGGAAGAAAAAATTCTTCGAACTTACGGCAACAGAGCGTGAGTTGGTAAAAGATTATGCCACTAATGAAGAAGATTACGAGGCCATGCGCTGGTTTTTACTCAGCACATCATCTGCCTTTGATCAAGAAAAAATTACGCCTTCAGAAAATCTGAAAAAAGGTGTGATGGCACATCTTTCTCAAAAACAGGCTGCCCCAAAAGGTATTTGGCTGAATGGGGTTTCCGCTTTTTTATTTCCTGCCGATAAAAAAATATATCAGTATCCTGCATTGCAAATTGCGGCTGTTGCCATTCTTTTTATTGGTGCTGTCACTCTTTTTAATCAATCTGAAATACAAGAAAAAGATTTAGCATTGAATGATCATCCGGTAGAAAATCCAATAAAAGTTGATGATGAAAAAACAATTATTTCTGATCCATCAAATGCGCAACAAGATGAGTTACAAAACGGCTTGAACAGAAACGAACAAACCGGTGTGACAACCACTAAAACAAATACTGAAGGCAGTGAATTGGTTATGGATGAACTTGAAGAAACTCCGGTTGAAGATAGTTATCGTGACATGTCTGTAGCTGAAGAAGTAAAACTATCTCCTGGCAATGCTTATGATGGGCCTGTGCTGGCTGATGATTATAATTTGAGTCCCACAACTACATCTAATACAGGTTCAGGCAGCACGGTGACACAAACTTATTCAGGTGAAATTGGCGTTGACAGAAAAGTGAATTTATCAGAAAAAGAGAAAGATAAAAAAACAGATAAAAATTCAGGCTATACGAACAATAACTCAGGTAAGGTTGAAGAAAAAGAATCCGTTTCTCCCGCCTATTCAACTACTGCTACTGATGATCAGCCGGAAGACGGAAATTTATATAAAACGTCAACCGCCGGTGGAGTTTTTGGCGACACTAGTCTTGATTCTGCTGACACAGAAAAAGCAGATGCAGATGAAAATGCCGCCACAAAATATTCAGTTAGTGATACCAAAACATTAAAAAAACTCTACTTCACGATTAAGTAGGTTCAGGTCGCGACCTTGACGCCGCGTGGGTCTTTAATGCGCAACCCAAATATCATCTCACAAATTCTATCGCTAATATTCGTTTTATGACATTTGTCATACTCTATATACATTTTTTTTAGTCAATTGGCTCTATTGAAGAGAGATGCAGAAGGATGTACTTTAAAAATCTACCGTATGCAAAACCCGCTTGACACCTTGGAAAATGAACATGAAATTTTATTCAAAGCAATTGATACAGGCAAATCAATTCAAAAAATCTCTGATGATTCATTCTATCATGAGCTCATGCATGATTTCATTATCTGTATCAGAAATTATACTGAATTAATTCACTATCCAAAAGAAGAGCAAGTATTATATCCAATCCTGAGGAATAGAACAAAAAATATGTCTGCAGAATTTATGCATGAGATTTGCGATAATCATGAAGATTTCAAATCCATGTTGGCTGAAGTAGAAAATCTGTTTACCGTGCATGATCATACTCGTCTGAGAAAAGTGATGAACGATTATCTTGATGAACTTGCACAACATTTGCACCGAGAAAATGCCATCATTTTATCAAGCGCAGGCAGCCTATTGTCAGAGTCAGAGAAAAAAGAAATTGATCAGGCATTTTCTGATTTGGATGCAAAAAACAGAGACAAAGCAAATCTGCAAAAGTGCTTGTCAGAACTGGCCGCCAGATTATAAAGAAGAGACAAGAATCGTCTGTGCATGATTCAACCAAAAAAAAGTCCCACCACGACGCAGGACTTTTAAGAAGAAGGTTTTGATTCAACTTATTATTAGCTAAATGCTGCCTTCAAATGATGATACGCTTGTTTTATTTCATTTCTGAAATTCTCATGTCGAGTAGGTTCTGGCGTATGCAAATGTTTTTCAAGACCTGATTGTAAATTCTGAATAATCTTTGCCATTTCTTCACGGCGTTTCTGCAAACTATCATCTGTTTTTTTCAAAGCCAGTTTAAAATTAATGGCAAGAATTTCCAATTCAGTTTTAATGCGTTCAAATTCATATACCAAATAATCATAAACTTTTGATAAAGTTGGATGTTCTTTAATATACTGTTCAATCTCCTGCATTTTTTGATTAATTTTTTTTCTTTGTGCTTCAAAAGCCTCCAACGTTTCAGCTTTGCCAAGCGCAAGTTGCACGCGCAATTCTTCAAACTTTACGCGCATCTCCTGAGCAAAATCTTTGGCTTCATCCACTTTCAGTTCAGCAGAGTGAACTAACCCATTGAAATTTTTTTTCAGCGATTCAAATTTGTCTTTTGCTTCTGCTTTTCCAAGTGCAAGCTGTACCTGCAACTCTTCCAATTCATTAGCTGCCTTGCGAAAACCATCCACAAGATATTCTATAATTGTTTTGTCCATAATCTATCGTTTTGTTTAGACCAAAGTTCACTGTTCTGTTTTACCTTACCAATGACCTGCATCATTGATCTAGTTGACAGATAGCATGAATAAGTCAGTATGAAGAAATTGCTATATTTATACCAAAAGACACGGATATGGATTTTTCACGCAGAAAATTTATTCGCAATGCCGGTATAACCCTTGGGGCAGCTTCATTGATGGATTCAAGCCTTTTGGCATCAGATACTAAATTTGAAACAATAAAACACGTTCATGATTTTTCAACTGAACAAGATTATTGGGAATGGATACGTCAATCCTACACCGTTTCATCAAACATTACCAACCTCAACAATGGGGGTGTGAGTCCACAACCGAAAGTAGTACAGGAAGTATTTGAAAATTACAACCGACTCAGCAATGAAGGACCGTCCTATTATATGTGGCGCGTATTAGACAAAGGCCGTGAATCAGTGCGCACCAACCTTGCTGAACTGGCAGGCTGCGATGCTGATGAACTTGCCATTCACCGAAATTCTACTGAAGCATTAGACACTATCATCTTTGGTCTCAATCTTGAAAAAGGAGATGAAGTCATTGTCACCAATTATGATTACCCAAATATGCGCAATGCTTGGCTGCAACGTGAAAAACGAGATGGTATTAAGTTAGTTTGGGTATCTGTACCGCTCAATACCGAAAATGAAGAAGACCTGGTAAATGTTTTCGCCAACGCCATTACAAGTAAAACAAAAATCATTCATATCACGCATATCATCAACTGGACAGGACAAATTCTGCCTGCTAAAAAAATTACAGCTTTGGCTCATGAAAAAGGCATTGAAGTGGTTTTGGATGCAGCTCATTCTTTTGCTCATATTGAATTTTCATTGCATGATCTAGACGTTGATTATGCGGGAACCAGTTTGCATAAATGGCTTTGCGCTCCATTTGGAACCGGAATGCTTTATGTAAAAAAGGACAAAATAAAAACCTTGTGGCCCATTTTTCCAAATGATAAACCCGATGGGGAAGACATCAGAAAATATGAAGCTTTAGGTACACGATCATTCCCTGCTGAAATGGCAATTGGCAGAGCAATTTCATTTCATCAATCCATTGGAACCGAAAGAAAACAAAACCGACTAAAGTTTTTACAAGAATATTGGACCTCAAAAGTAAAACAACATCCCAAAATAAAATTTTACACGCCTCTTGGTCAAAATTCATCATGCGCAATTGCTACCGTTGGTATTGAAGGAATGCAAGCCGGGGAAATAGAAAGTAAATTATTTGAGAAAAGAGGCATTCACACGGTTGCCATCATTTGGGAAGGGGTGAATGGTATTCGCGTTACGCCACATGTTTATACCAGCACATCTGATTTAGATAATCTTGTAGAAGGATTGCTTGAGTTGGCTGGGTGATTTGTTTCTTCCATCCCCTACTCCAAAATTCTAAAATAAACCGGTTGATGATTGCTCAATTCACCTTGTGCGTAAAGAAGATCTTTTAATAACACGTGTGGTTCAATTACTCCGGTTGTAAAATACTCTGTAGTGTTGGTATTGCAAAATATCACCTGCTTTTTTTTCACTGATTTAAATTCTGCATAAACCGGAGACTCTTCAGATAAATCATGTAGTGAAAAATCAGCATCGCGTCCGGCAATGATGATCCAATAATCTGCAAAAATTCCATCATTCCAAACTTGTTCCAAACTGTGAACATCATTTTCTGTTTTACCACTGGGTGGATAAAAATAAGACAAGCCTGATGACTGAATCAAATTAACCAGCAAGGATTGGCTTGAGGGCATAAACCAAGTTTCACCGTAAGGCAAATTCAGAATAAATTTTTTGGTTGTTTCAGGCTTTTCTTTTTTTAGTTGAAGATATTCTGTTGAAGCCAAATCAAAAACTTTTTGCGCTTGCGATGTTTGGTTGGTAAGCAAACCAAACAGCTTAATCCACTCAAGTCTGGCTAAAGGATCAGTTTCAAGATACTCTGCTATGAAAAATGTTTTGATTCCTGCTCTACTATATTTTTCTTTTCCGATAGATTCAAACGGATACATTAAAAACAAATCAGCGCCGGTTTGTTGAATTTTTTCGGGTATTACTTGATCTTGTAAACAGAGTTCAAATGCACCATTGTCGTTCAGTTTTTTTTCATAATCTGTACCTGAAATATATTGCATTCCACACAATCCCTTTACTTTTTCAATACAATTCAAGGCATTCAAAAATGCTAAATGCGTGCTTGAATGACAGGCAAAAAATATTTTCTCAGGTTGAATGACATGGGCATTTTCAGGTAGTTTCACAAGACTATCCGTAAGAACATAAACGGTATCAGCAAAAGGAGAATTATCAGCAAAATGATGCGTGATAATTTCTGTACATCCATTTTTATAATTTACTTCAAAACCTTGTGCATACAAAACCTCAACGGTATCTGTGGTTTCAGTTATATCAATTTGCTGATTGGTTTGATGCTGAATACAGGAAAAAAAAACGAATGCAAACAGCGGAAAGAGAAACTTCATGTGAAAAAAGTTTTGACATCAAACAAAAAAATCATCATCTAAATCTGAGATCTCTCTCTTCTCAACACGACTGAGGGTATACTCTAAAACTTCACGCCATCCCTTCCATTCATCTTGATCATGGATGGTGCTATTGTGCCAAATACACATAAAAACGCCACCGTAATTTTTCACGGCATCCATTAATTCTTTTATCTGATTGATTGATTCCTGAACAGACAATTTGAGACGATCTTTCAGAACACCATCCATATATGCAAACGGGAATAATAAAAGATTATATTGCTTATTAGTGCGCAGGTTAAAAAAATAAAACGGAAATGATGTGCCCGCACGAAATCCGGTGTTGTCTGCATAACCCATGGTAAAATCTCTTTGAATGCCCAGGTCAATCATCATTTCATAGGTGTCCGGAATTCGCAATCTCAAAAAATGCATGCGCGCTTTTACAATTTCATGCCCCACAATCTGTTGTAAACGATCAAGCTCTTCATCCAATTTATTTTTATTTTCAAATGCATCATACGAAGGATGCAAGCCCATACCTCCAGAGGCATTCAAACCTCTGATCAAGGATTGGTAATGAGGATTTTTCCAATGGATATTCTTATCATATTTTGCATAGTCTCCCACGGGGGCAAAGCAAATTATTCTGTTCACTCGTGCTGCTAACTCAGCAATGTAAGAATACGTATCGTAGGGATCTTGTTTCTTTCCGGTCATTACCTTGAGGCGCTCACCCAGTTTACCATGTTTAACAGCTGATCCCAGCGTGCGTAAAAAAGGTCGGTTTTTGTATGCCCATGCTACGTCAATATCAAATGAGGGTACACATTCAAAATTGTTCTCTATAACACGATAATCTAGTTCAAGCTTTGCCCAAATTGATTTCACTAATTCATCAACCACCGGACGATTTTGCAAACCCAATTTTACGAGACTTGACTGTGCAGATAGGTACCGGTCATGTTCATCTCGCTCATGAGTCCAATACTCTTCATACCTGGTTAGAATGAAAAAAATAACCGCAAACTGATCCTCTATTCCATCCAACTCAAATTGATTATTCTGATAGGTCAATTTAATCTCTTCACGCATATTTTCTTCAAATAAAACATCATGCGGTTTCATTTGAATTTCAGCCGGAACATGAGCATACGAATAATTTATGCGACACGTTTTGTATTGATTCCACTCAGTAGTTGACTGAACAATTTTATACTCCATGCCTTTCTGCGTAAAACAGAAATCAAGGACATAGATTAAGCGTGAGGTGATATGTTCAGAAAAAATAACAATCATGCAAGATGGGTGAGAATTTCTCCGCAAATAAATTCGGCTGATTTTCCATCCCCAAAAAGATCAGGAAAAGTAAAATCAGATTTTGTTGTCAATTGATCAAATGCACTTAATATTCTGGCTTTATTTGCATCACATAATATGGCATTTCCATTTTGTACAATTTCAATCCACTCAGTTTCCGGTCTGAGAATGATGCACGGTTTTTTAAAGAAGAACGCCTCTTTTTGAACTCCACCACTGTCTGTGATGATAAGTCCTGCATGCTTTTCAAGGGCAATGACATCAAGAAAAGATACCGGCGGAATTATTTGAATTAATTTGTTCTCATGAATGTCTTTCTTTAATTGTGCATCTAGATGTTGCTCCATCATTTTTCGTGTGCGCGGATGCAAAGGCAGTACCAATTGTTTTTTACTTTTTACAGTAATTTCATACAATGCTGAAAAAATAGCGTTCAAACGGGCAGGTTCATCCGTATTGTTATTGCGATGAATGGTTGAGAGAATAAATCCATCATGCAATTGTAAATCTGATAAAATATTTTTTTTCTCTGCTATTTCTGAAAAATAAAGCGAATTATCAAACATGATATCACCACAATGATACACTTTTGGATTATCAATAGTAAACGGTATTTGCGCATTGAGATTAAACCCTTCACGCTGTAAATTATCAACGCCTTGTTTAGTGGGTGAGAAAAGCAAAGTAGACATGTGATCACAAGCAATGCGGTTGATTTCTTCAGGCATACTTTTATTAAATGAACGCAAACCGGCTTCAATATGCACCAGTGGAATCAACAATTTAGAAGCCGCCAGACCGCCTGCCACGGTTGAGTTGGTATCTCCATAAACCAAAACTGCCTGCGGCTTTTCTTTTAAAATAATTTCTTCAATACCTTCCAACATCTTGGCTGTTTGCGCACCATGACTTCCTGAACCCACGTTGAGATTATAATCAGGACGGGGAATGTTTAGTTCATCAAAAAAAACAGCCGACATATTTTCATCATAATGCTGTCCAGTGTGCACAATAACCTCGTTAATTTTATCAGCATATTTTTCACGTATAGCTCTGCTGATTGCAGCTGCTTTGATGATTTGCGGACGCGCACCAATGATGGTAATTATTTTCATCTATTTTATATTAATTCTGGTTTAGTTTGTTGCGTAAACATTTGCCTTAATTGAGTGTCAGATTTTCATCACGCCTTTTTAAAGTAAAGAGAAAACATAACCTGAACAAGTTAAGCAAACAGCTCAAACAGGTGATAAAATTACTGAAAATGTGTGAAATCCATTGGATAATCAAATCATCCCGTTGTCAGCCATGCTGAAATATTGCTTATCAGCCACAATGATATGGTCTAACACGGGTAAATCTATCATCTTACCAAAACTTTTCATTCGGTTAGTTAAATCAATATCAGATTCACTTGGTTTCATGCTCCCTGATGGATGATTGTGCGCAAGAATCAAGGCTGCGGCTCCTTTTTCCAAAGCCTTTTTGAAAATAATTTTTCCATCAGCAACGGTGGCTGTTAAACCGCCCTTAGAAACTAGATCAACTGAAAGAATTTTATTTGCACGTGAAAGCAAGATGATATAAAATTCTTCATGATTCAAATCTTGAAAAATTGCTGATACTGCTTGAAAAGCATCTTTTGAAGAACGAATAAAAACAGGTGATTCTTCCTGTTCGTTTTTTTTGCGCCGTGCAAGTTCCAGTGAAGCCGCAATGGTAATGGCTTTGGCTTCTCCAATTCCTTTGAACTTCATCAGATCATGAATTGTCATGCGCGCCAATTTGTTAAGATCATGATCTGCAGCAAGCAGAATTTCACGACATAATTCAACGGCAGATTTTTCACGGGTACCTGAACCAATTAAAATAGCTAATAACTCAGCATTAGATAAGGAAGCATGGCCTTTGGTGAGCATTTTTTCACGCGGCCTGTCATCTGGGGAAAGTAATTTTATCATACTACATCATGCACTCAACACAGATGCAAATATGCGATAATTTTTTGAAAACATTATTTGATAACTTCCCGCTCCAACAAATAGGTATAATAATGCTGATCTAATATATCAATTTCTCCGGTAGAAATAACCACCCAGCCTTTTTTGCCCAAGTAATTGAGTAAGTCCATATCACTTTCAAATACTTGTTTACCGTAGTCGTCAGCAATGATCACGTGTTCATCTACATTGGTTACTTGTCCGCTCATTGAATGTGAACCTGAAGTACCTATATCAAGGTATATTTCATATTTATACCCTGCAATGGAATTTCCATATTGAACACGTAAAGTCACATACTCTTTATAACTTGTTTGACCAAATGAAAAGTTTATGCCTAACAATAAGATAAATGACAAGAGGAATGATTTCATAGAAAATTTTTATTTGTTTTTTATTCTTTTATTCGATGCCAATTTGAACTTTGATTTTTTGTTGAGCGATGAAATTAAAATTTATAGGTTGCTCCAAAACTCACCACCGGTCCACCCAAGCCAATTTCAAAATGGGCTGCCCAATTTGCTGTAAAAAAATATCTAAACCCATAATGTAATCGCAATGCTATTGGGAATACATAAGCCTCACCAGAACCATTAACAGTTGGATCATTAGTGTCAAAGCTGATGCCCGCTTTTTTTGTACCGGCTTGCACACCAAAGTACGAATCTACAACTCGGGTGCGTACCATGTGAAAATTTAATCCGGCAGTAAATCTTAATTTATGCACCCTGGTATCGTAAAAATAGGTATTGGTATAATAACTTGCTGATACCGGGTCATACATGGTTTCATCAAACTCTTCATAAATATGGAAATATCCATAATTAAATGAAGCGGCAAAACTCATGCGGTCACTTGCCATAAATTCTCCTTTTACAATAAATTGACCATAGGCTTTCACATCATTTTCAAAAATATCAAAGGCACTGTGAAAGGCTCCGCTGGGATCACTTACCAAAGGCATCATGTTAGGAAAACCATAACCCAATTCTACTACACCGTCTCCTGCCTCAAGCATTTGGGCGCGCACGGTAGCAAGGTTAAACAGTAAAAAAAGAAACAGCAGTTTTTTCATCTGAAAAGGTTAACGAAAAAAAAACCCGGACAGTTGGTTGTCCGGGTTTTATTCAGTTTTTTGTTAGTTAGAACTTCAGAGATAAACCACCTGATAATAGTGGACCTCCGCCTGCTCCAAGCTCCATGTTTATTCCAATATTTTCAGTGAAGAAAAATCTTGTTCCTAAACAAATACGAATAGAAACCGGTACTAAATTCAGGCCTGCTTCTAATTCACTTTCAGAATCATTTGGATTTGTACTGGTGAATTTATTGATTTTGTGTTTGTAACCTGCACCAAATCCAACATACGCATCCACTACATCTGTTTGAACAAAGTGATAATTCAAACGCGCCATAATTCTTAATTTCTGTTTGGTGTATGTAACATGATAAGTTTGATTTACAAACGTACTTGTTGTAGTATCATATACGCTAGATGTATAATCATACTCAAATCCATTTGACAAGTAGTTGATATCTACACCAAATCCGAGATTATCAGCTATCATATACTCAAAACGACCTCCCAGCGAACCAATACCTGTTGCTTTTGTATTAGCATTTGAAGAATCATCTTCCAATACTTTCCATAATGTTTTACTAAAATTAGGGAAACCGTAGTACAAATCTACAATCATATTCCCCTGCTCCACCTGAGCAGTTGCGCCGGTGTTGAAACCGAATGTCAGGGCAGCAGTAGCCATGATCACAGTGAAAAATTTCTTCATAGTTTAAAATTTAGTTTTCAAATATACGCTTTTAGGCGAATTAAAGTTACAGCCCGATGATTTACAATATTTATGCCATAAACTCATTGCCCCTCACCCTTGTAGGTGCAGGTCGCGACCTGCGCCTACAAGGGTGGGAATTTAATTTGGCTCTCCCATTGAATCTTGATAACTTTGTTGCATGAAAATATGTTTTACTCTTTTAATTTTTCTCACTCTCAATTCAGGTTTCAGTCAAATTCATAACCGAATGCTCAAAGTGAGTACCGGCGTTTCTTATGACCAATTCAGGCGTAAAAACTTATTTGAAGCGTTGAATGATACCAGCAGTCAAGAATTTGATTTTGTGACTGCCATGCCGCTCATTGCATATTCACATGAATTTGTTCTCAATAATGTACTCAGCTTTTCAGGCAGAGTTGGCTTTCAATACATCAATGAATATTTTGATCATACCTACTTTGGATCTCCTTTGCTTTACCTTTCAGTAAATCCACAAGTTTCTGTTTTTTACAGAAAAGGATTTGAGTACTACGTTAAATTACAAGCCGGAGTCTCTTTCTGGTTTTCTCACCTTGAATTACTCAATGATCAGCAGAAAAAATTTTTCCCCGACAAAGCAAATTTTTTTACCGGGGTTACTTTGGGTGGTTTTAATTATTTTATTAGTGATAAGTTGGGGCTTAACCTTGAAATTAATCTATGGTCTCCTGAACTCGCTACGTTCGGAATCACCTATAGATATTACAAAGGTGAACTGCCTAAGATTCAAAATAGCGCGCAATAGATATTAACAGTTTCTGAAATTGGGGGTTTTTGTTTTACTTTCGTTGCCGTGAGTGAGAGACAAACATATTTTACGGATGTAATTATTCCTCTTAGCATTCCGCGCACATATACTTATCGCGTTCCGTTTGAACTTAATTTGCACATTGAAACCGGCAAAAGGGTGATTGTACAATTTGGCAAAGGAAAATACTATACCGGAATTGTTGAACGTGTACATGAAGAAATCCCTAAAGATTATCAAGCCAAGTTAATTGAAGGAATTTTAGATGATCAACCCATTGTAACCGGTGAACAATTCAAGCTCTGGCGATGGATGAGTGAATACTACATGGCCTCCATTGGCGATGTAATGAATGCAGCCCTGCCGGCCAACTTCAAACTGGCAAGTGAAACAAAAATAAGTTTGCATCCTGAATTTGACCGTGATGATGAAAGCCTTTCTGAACAAGAGTTAATCATTGCTGAAGCTCTTCAAGTGCAAGACAGCATAACCTTGAAAGAAATAAGCGAATTGGTTAAATTAAAAACTGTTCAACCACTAGTCAAAAGACTCATTGAAAAAAAAGTGGCTGTAGTTTCTGAAGAACTCAACGCACGATATTCTCCAAAATATGAAGTATTCATTGAAATTTCAGAACACATTCAGACCTCTGAAAAACTTGAACACTTGTTGAATGAATTGGAAGCAAATCGCAAGAATGAGAAACAAGTGAATGCCCTGTTAAAGGTAGTTGAACTCACGCAATGGAATGAGGGAAAACAAAATCCGGTTACAAAAAAAATAATACTTGAATCAGGCATCGGAGAATCAAGTCTGCTTACTCTTGAGAAAAAAGGAATCCTTGTTGTTTTTAATGCTGAAGTGACTCGACTCAAACCAAAATTGACCGAGTCAAAAGAGGTGAAAACATTATCCGATTCTCAACAAAAAGCGCTTGATGAAATTAAACATCACTTTACTGAAAAAGAGGTGGTGTTACTTCATGGTGTAACCTCATCAGGTAAAACTGAAATTTATGTCAGCCTTATTCAAGAGCAATTAGAAAAAGGAAAACAGGTTTTGTTTCTGTTGCCGGAAATTGCATTAACTACGCAACTCATCAATAGACTCCAATATTATTTTGGTGATTTGGTTGGCGTATATCATAGTCGCTTTAATCAAAATGAGCGCATTGAAATTTGGCATGAAGTTTTAAAAAATGGAGGAAGATTCAGAATAATTCTTGGCGCACGCAGTGCCGTATTTTTACCTTTTCAAAATCTGGGATTAATTATCGTAGATGAAGAGCATGAAAATTCATTCAAACAATTTGATCCATCACCAAGATATAATGCACGTGACACGGCTATATTGCTGGCACAACTGAATCAGGCAAAAGTATTGCTTGGCTCTGCTACACCTTCTATTGAAACTTACTTTAACGCCACCGAAGGCCGATATGGTTTGGTAGAATTGCATGAACGTTTTGGCGGTGTGAAAATGCCTGAAATTTTATGCGCTGATTTAGAAAAAGAGGTCAAGCAAAAAACCATGAAATCACACTTCTCTTCTTTTTTACTTGAACAGATGGAGGAAGCTTTCAAAAATAATGAGCAGATAATTCTGTTTCAAAACAGACGCGGTTATGCCCCGCAATGGATGTGTGAACTTTGCGGCTGGACTCCTGAATGCAAAAATTGTGATGTCTCACTCACCTATCATAAATCCAGCAATGCGTTGAAATGTCATTATTGCGGATACTTTATTACACCGCCCGCTTCATGTGGTCATTGCGGAAGTAAGAAATTAAAAATGGTAGGATTTGGCACAGAAAAAATTGAAGATGAACTGGCTGTTTTCTTTCCGAAAATTTCAATCAAACGCATGGATCATGATTCTACCAGAGCCAAGGATGCTTACCAGAAAATTATTTCTTCATTTGAAAATCGTGAAACTGATGTGTTGATTGGAACACAAATGGTAACCAAAGGACTTGACTTTGATAATGTTGGTCTGGTTGGTATTCTCAGTGCTGATCAAATGATGCATTACCCTGACTTCAGAGCGTTTGAACGATCATTCCAACTCATGTCACAAGTTGCAGGTCGTGCTGGTAGAAAAGCTAAACGTGGAAAGGTGATTATTCAAAGTTATAACCCGCATCACTGGATCATTCGTAAAGTGATGGAGCATGATTTTCAAGGAATGTATAAACAAGAAATACTTGAAAGAAAAAATTTTAATTATCCTCCCTTTTTCAGAATCATTCAACTAAGTTTGAAACACAAAAATAAAGATACCCTTGAGGCAGGTGCTTCAACGCTGGCTGAAAGTTTGAAAGAAACTTTTGCTGAGCGCGTGCTGGGACCGGAAATTCCGGCCATTGCCAAGGTGCGGAATTTTTATTTGAAAGATATTACTATTAAATTTGAACGCAACGCGTCACCCAAAAAAGTGAAAGATGTCATATACCAAAAGCTTGAACAATTTTTAAGCAAGCATGATTTCAGATCGGTACGCGTAGATATTGATGTAGATCCGCAATGAAATTTCTGAGAGCTTTTATTTCTATTATACGCATTGCCATTTTTGGTGCATGGTCATTTTTCTGTATTTTACTTGGCACTTTTTTAAGTATCATCACGCTGAGTCGCAGAGCAACAATTTTTACGGCAAAATATATTTGGCCACCTGTCTCTTTTTTCATTATGGGTGCTCGGTTTAAAGTACATGGTCGCAAGTTTGATTTGCCTAAAGTTTCGTATGTTGTTGTTTCCAATCACTCTTCCTATCTTGACATTCCAGCCATTACATCTTCAATTCCTCTCTCATTGCGTTTCATTGCAAAAAAAGAGTTCAAGCATGTACCTTTTTTAGGTTGGTATTTATGGATGGCGGAAACCATCATGATTGACAGAAAAAATACTGCCGCCGCAAAAGAGAGTCTCAAAATTGCTGCAAATTATATTGCCAATGGTCATCATGTTGCTATCTATCCTGAAGGTACCTCGTCACATGACGGAACTATCAAACCATTTAAAAAGGGAGCTTTTCATTTAGCTGAAGATGCAAAGGCACACATACTGCCCGTGCGCATTGATGGGGCTTATCATGTTTGGCCTTCAGCACGTAAATTAGACATGCGCATGGGTACTATTGATGTCATTATTGGTGATCCTATTCCCCCTGAAGTTTATCTTAAAATGGATATTGATGAACGAACAGAATTTGTTAGGCAAACCATTGTCAAGTTGAAAAAATAATGGGAGAAAAAATCCATCTGACTTTACTAAATTACTTGCCGGTTTTAGGTTTTGGCATGTACGCCTTGCTCACCGGATTCAGCGATGACCTATTTCTGCCTCTCTTACTTTCAGGCTGGATTGTTGTAGTGATTTTTCAAACTATTCTCACTGCAGTTTATACGCCACCTAAACATGCTTCACTGGCTATTATTTTTGTCGTCCTTCCTTTGTTTTTATTGTTAGTAAATGCCTGGTATTTTAACATTGACTATGCAACTGTTTTTATTGAAATGGCGGCTATTGACTTGTTAGGTGTGATTGCTGCGCTCAATTATGCATTTATTCATAAAGCAGCCAAAGATGGTTTGAAAGATGCACCGGTTTTTGCCATTGTATTTACGATAGGAATTATTTCAACTGCCGGATTTTTTCTGGTGAAACTCATGTTGCGATTTTTAGCAGATCAGAATTACCAAATTTTACTAATCATACTTTTATCCGTTTCTGTGATTCGCAGTGTCTTATTTTTTGCTGGCAGATTGACAACTCGTCTGCGCACGATTGGATCATCTTCAAAGAATTCAACAATTGCGCAACGTGGTGAATTTTCAGCTGTTGCCATTTTAATTTCTGTTGGATTATGGCTTATTGTTGTCCCACTACTGGTATGGATCAAATCCCTAATTATTCCTTATCAATAAGCATTGTTACAAAGCCTCGGTAATGATAATCTTTTCCTTCTCGGTCTCTGAAGGTGAGATGATAGACGTATGTTCCTTCAGGTTTCAAATTGCCATCAGCTGATTCTCCATTCCAGCCTTCTTCACGGTCGTCAGTTTGATAAATTATACCACCCCAGCGATCATAAATAGTCAACAAATATGAATCAAAATCATACAAAGAAACTATAGGGAGAAAAATTGGATTTTCACCATAAACAATAAAGGCATTGGGAATATAAACCAGCGGATCAATCACCGCACAAACCGTATTTGAAAATGCGGTGTAAGCCAATGCGTATGAATTAACGTCTTCCACAGCTTCTACACGATAACAAAACTGACCTTGTGAATCCATAAATCCTGAAACATCATCTACATAAGATCTCACTCCGGGTAAAGTAGTTGCCAGAGGCGTTGCATCAAAAACTCCATTCACGCCACGATAAATTCTGTACTCCACAATATCACCATCAAACCCAAGATACGTTGACCAACTCAACGTGTTCAGCATGGCTACGTGATCTGTTTCAACTTTTAGAAAAACTGTTTGTGCAATATTGGTAATGAAACCGGTATTTCCGCATGAATCAATCAAACCAACGCGGTATTGATACGCACCGCGATCAGGTAGTACGGTTGCATCCTGATAATACATAAAATTTCCCGTGGTGGATGACACACTGGCAAGGAATGAAAAATCAGCATCAAGCGGACCCTTCACTTCAATTTCATACCCCTGCACTGAGGCTGTTCCATCTGTATAACAAACTAATTCAACGGCATCACTCAGATTGTATGATGCCGTTGCAAGATAATGAAAGGCAGGTTGGCTTGGGCTTTGCGTGTATTTGCATGACCTATTAGAATAAGAAATAGAATCATTATTAGAAACCGCACGGATGTAGTAACAATAATCCGCATCATAAAAAACATCTGCATGATTATAAGATGTTGCCGTTGAACTCAGCGTTGCAATTATTTCAAAAGGTGATCCTGCAATACTTACAATTACTTCATATCGGTTGACCCCTTCAACCCAACCCATGTAGGGTGTCCAACTCAAATCAATAGTTTTCAAACAAGGATCAAAAACTGTTTTGGCATGAATAGTAGTGTGTGGATTACTCAAAGCAGAAGTTTGAAATGTTGGTGGAAAAGTTGCTGTCATGCATGAATCAAAAGCCGCCACGCGATACGTCTCGGCTTGATTTGCAGAATTGGTAAGGGTATAAGTATAATCAGTTGTAGTGATGCCATATACCGTATCTATTGGTTCCCAAAATCCTAAAATCAGCGCATAAATGATATAACCATAAGTATCTTCCGATGAATTTACATTCCAACTGATATCAACAAAACCTGTAGTTGTATCAACGCTCACCCAATCAATTACTGGAATGATGGGATTGATAATATCTTGCAAAACCATACCGGGTTGGTTTGATGTTGATGTGCAACCGGCACTGTTCTCTACCCAAATTTCATAAGACATAAATGCACTGCACACATCCACGGTGTCAATAAAAAAATTCGTTCCGCCATACGGCGATGTTCCTCGCAAAGTCCAGTTACCTGCCGGATATTCCCGATAAATTTCATAAACCGGATTATCACCGTTATTGATTGGATTATGCATATCATTCCAACTCAATGATACACGCCCGTCAGCAAGATCAATCAAGGTCAGAAAAATAGTTGACAAGGTATCAGAACTGAGAATATTATTTCCGCCGCAACCAAACTCGGTGAGAATGTAATAATGTTTGTTCGCCAAATCAGCACCTGCACCTGCAACAGTAAAAGTATTGGTTCCAATAGTTGGAATAGCTGTTATAAATCCATCCTCCATTGACCAAATTTCATATTCAATAAATGAAGTTCCGGAAGCATCTGTTGTTGGTTCCCAGGTTAGCACAACATCACCATTTGCAAGCACATCTGCACAATGCAAATCAGCGGGACTCAACATTTCTTTATTTTTAATCTTTATCTCTACAGTTTCAAATGCACGACCCGGAACACTGCAATAATCATCTTGCGCGTTGAGTACAAAATAATAAGTTACCTCAGGCAATTGCGTTCCGTTTGCATCCAATAAATGATCGCAAGATGTTTGCCAGCTAAATGTTGTGGTCAAACCCTGCACCCCTTGAATGACAGGTGCTGTACTCAATGTTGCACACGGCACGTAATCACATCCTGAATTGGGATCAGTAAAATTGGTTCCAAAATAATTTCCTGAAGGATTGAGGGTGACTAACTGCGGGGTTCCATCTTGCAACAATTCAGGATCAGAAATTACAACATTAAAATTGATCAGATCACCTGCAAAAAATTCTCCATAAAAACTTGTTCCGGCTGAAAATGGTGGAGTAATTACCGGTGGGTTGTTATTGTATCCCGGGCACGGAATAACGATCATCTGAATTTCACGATGCACCGTAGACACCAATTCACCATCTCGGTACGAATCAATTTTTTGTACGAGACCAAAATTACCGGTGGTATTTGATAAAAAAGAAATCACGCCACTGTTTGCATCCATCACGGCAGGAATATTTCCCGGGGCAAACGAAGCATCAGGTGTTGGATTAGTTGAAGAATACCCGCCAACAAAAGGCACCGGTGCTGGATTTATCGGAGGATTGAATGAGCCCGAAACAAAGTGATCAAGGGGTACTCCCCATGAAAAAACGAGAGAATCATTATCAGGATCATACGCATTCGGGTTGTATTGAAAATCTGTTCCCGCACACATCAACATGTATGGATCCTGATCAAATTGTGGAGAAGAATCATTGCATGGATTTGCATTATTACCATCAACTGCATACATGTAAGCTGAAAGCGTGATACCGTAATTGAACGGATCTAAAATATTACTCAAACCCCAATTGCGTGAAAAAGAATCATACGTAAAAGCCCAACCCGTAGAAGGAGGAGTACCTGACAAGACAATGGGTGCTGATTGATATAATAATTTCTGAACAGCGCCGGGTCCGTTTCCGCCACCCGTTCCTGATCCACAATCTAATTCTGCCGGCCCTCCGCCAACCTGTGTACATTCAGGACTCAGGTCAGTTGATGACACAAAATTACACGTGATTGTTGTTATGGTAGAATGACCCCATACTTCAATATTCAAAGCCGGATCAGTAATTTCAAGCCCATTACAATCACGATAGAGAACCAGATTGAATTGATAAGCACCACCACCCAAACAAGTCCAGGTGATTTCTCCGCCCATGATATGACTAGCTTTGGAATAGTTTCCAAAACACCATAAAAAAGCCAATATGAACCCGTATTTAAGTTTCACTTAAATAAAAACGCAATAAATTGATCTTTAGTATATACGCTTAAATCTGTTTAAAGTTGCCTGAGCGTGCGGAGGTTTTGGGTGGATTAGAGTGCACTTGTGAACTTCAGCATCCATAGTATGCAAGTCCCGCAAGTCCTCAAGTCGTACTAGGTTTTTTTTCCTAATTATGACGTGTACCCCAGTTATGCAGCTCACCAAACCAAAACTTCTGGCTCAAAACAACAACAAATTGAGCTTTATTTCGTAAAATTGTGAGCCGTATTATACTACCATATGAAAGTTAATACCCCTATAAACAATTTGATAATTGACTATTTACGGAAGAATCCATTGGTTTCTTCGAAAGAAATTCATGAGGGAACTGGAGCAAAATTTGGATACGCCACTGTGAAAAGAAGTTTGCAATCGCTCTTGGCCTCCAACCTGATTCAGTCAATCGGCAAAGGAAAGGGTACGCGTTACGAATTATCGAAGGCATATCGTGTATTAGCCCCAATTGACCAGACTACATACTTCGATCAGGAGATTGATGAGAGAAAAATAAATGTTGATTTTAATTTGAACTTGATGGATCAGATACTCACAAACATGAAATTATTCTCTGAAATTGAAGGTAATAAATTGCAATCTCTGCAAGAAATTTTCAGACAAAACACAAAAGATCTCACCGCTGAACAATATCAGCGAGAATTTGAACGACTGGCAATTGACCTGAGTTGGAAATCTTCCCAAATTGAAGGAAACACATATACCCTGCTTGAAACTGAAAGACTGATCAGAGAGCAGGAAACCGCAGCAGGAAAAACAAAAAATGAAGCGGTGATGTTGTTAAATCACAAAGAAGCTTTAGACTTTATTCTTTCGAATACTGATTATATCAACCCATTGAATATTTCACGGATTGAGGACATTCATAGTATCTTGATTAAAAATTTACCCGTTGGAAAAAATATCCGCAAAAGGCGTGTTGGTATTTCTGGCACCAATTACAAACCATTGGACAATGAATTTCAAATTCGTGATGCACTAAATCAGATGTGCAACCTGATAAACAACAAGCATGACGTTTTTGAAAAAGCCTTACTTGCCCTTGTACTGATTTCCTATATTCAGCCGTTTGAAGACGGCAACAAACGCACCGCAAGAATCATCAGTAATGCAATTCTAATAAATCAAAATCAATGTCCGCTTTCTTTCAGGACAGTTGACTCTTTAGATTATAAAAAAGCAATGCTGATTTTTTATGAGCAAAATAACATCTCTGCATTCAAGCAAATTTTCATAGACCAATTCGAATTTGCAGTGAATACCTATTTTTAATATTTAACCAAGAACGCCAAGGTTTTTGTGTCAAACTCAAACAACCTCTGCCGTTCCGTAATTTGTTTTGATATAGTCAGCCACTTTGTTACGGATAGCTTTTTGTTTTGGCAAAAATGCAATTGCATAAATTAAAAACGGAATCAAAATTCCGAGTAAAACTAATGAAAGTGCAAACACCATTTGTGCACCCATAGAAGCAAAACCTTCATTGACCAAAGCTCTATTGCTACGCAGCAAAACCAAAGCGGCGGCTGAGGATGATTTGTCTTTTACCACAAGTATTTTTGGAGAACGGAATGAGCAGACAACATCTCCCATTTCTGTTTCTAATTTTGATTTCAATTCGTCAAGGGTAAATGTTTTACTGATAGGTACGCGCATAAAATGAGTATTAAGTTAGATGGCATCCAAGATAATGTTTTTTTTTATCCGAAAAAAAATCTTATACCAAATCAACATTATAAAACGACCCTTTATTTTCAGATCTCACCATAGACTGTGTCACGATAAGATACGCGATGGTGATGAGATTACGAAGCTCACAAAGTTGTGGAGATATTTTGGTTGTTTTATACAACTCTTCAGTTTCTTCATAATGAATTTTCAACCTACTGAGAGCACGTTTGAGTCTAATATTAGAACGCACAATGGCAACATAATCAGACATGATTGTTTGCAACTCTTTGCGAGAGTGTGTAATCAAAATTAATTCTTCAGGATCAGTTGTGCCTTCAGCATTCCATGCCGGAATTTTATCATTAAACTGAATGCTATAGATTTTTTCACTTACGTCAGATGCAGCGTGATGGGCGAAAACCAATGCCTCAAGCAATGAATTAGAAGCAAGGCGATTTGCACCGTGCAGACCGGTGCGAGAACACTCACCCGCTGCATATAAATTTTTTATACTGGTTTGAGAATATTGATTCACATTGATACCTCCACAGGTGTAGTGAGCAGCTGGCACAATCGGAATCCAGTCTTTAGAAACATCAACACCAATTTTGCGGCAATAATCCGTAATGTTTGGAAAGTGTCTGTAAAAATCTTCCATCTCAAGATGTGTACAATCCAAATACACGCAATTTTCTCCTGTTACTTTCAATTCTTTATCAATTGCTTTTGAAACAATATCGCGTGATGCAAGTTCACCGCGCTCATCTGTTTTCAACACAAAACGATCACCTTTTTTATTTCTGATATAAGCACCAAAACCACGCACGGCTTCTGAGATCAGGAATGAAGGAGATTTTCCGGGTTCAAACAAAGCCGTTGGATGAAACTGAACAAATTCCATATCACTCACCAGCGCCTTTGCCCGATGCGCCATTGCAATTCCATCACCGGTTGCAATAATAGGATTTGTAGTATGACTATAAACCTGCCCTGCTCCACCAGAACATAACATGGTAAATTTAGCCAGTACCCGTTCAATTTCATTTGTACGGCTATTCAGTGTATAGGCACCGTAACAGGTATTATCTGTGCGGCGGGTAACTAATTTTCCAAGGTGGTGATCTGTAATGAGATCAATAGCAAAGTGATGTGTCAATACCTCAACATTGCGACATTCAGCCACTTTCTCAAGCAGCGCGCGTTCAATTTCAAATCCGGTAATGTCTTTGTGATGCAGAATTCTGTTTGAAGTATGTCCACCTTCTTTGCCTAAATCATAATCTCCTGCCTTGGTGCGATCAAAACGTGTACCCCACGTAATAATTTCACGCAATCGATCAGGCGCCTCTTCAACCACCTTGCGCACAACGTCAACATCATTTATGTGATCACCTGCTCTTAGCGTATCAGCAATATGAACATCAAAAGAATCATGCTCATCTAAAACAACCGCAATTCCTCCTTGGGCATACTTGGTATTGGACTCTCCCTTATCTGCTTTTGTAATAATGGTAACACTACAAGCTGGATTAGCCTTAGCAACTTTGATTGCGTAAGTTAATCCGGCGATGCCTGACCCAATGATGAGAAAATCTGTTTTGATAGTCTGTTTATTTAATTGTTATTAAGACAAATTTACAAAATCAAGTTGTTTGGTTGTATAAATTTCAAAGAGTATTCACGCGTGATATTTTTTAGTAGTTTTGATCATCACTCAAAATGACATACCATGATTTTACTGGACGGAAACAAAACTTCAGATGATATTAAACTTGAAATTGCCACTAAAGTAGCGGAACGCAAGCAGCAGGGAAAAAAAATTCCGCACCTTGCAGCCATTCTTGTTGGCAACAACGGCGCCAGTTTAACGTATGTTAATGCAAAAGTAAAAGCGTGTGAAAAAGTAGGTTTTGAATCTTCACTCATCACCTTACCTGAAACCATTTCTGAAAAAGAATTGCTTGAGAAAATATCAGAATTGAACCAAGACCCAATCATTGACGGATACATTGTTCAGTTACCGCTGCCCGCACATATTGACGAACACAAAGTAACGCTTGCTGTTGCCCCGTCAAAAGATGTGGATGGATTTCATCCTGAAAATTTGGGACGCATGGTATTGAACCTACCTACTTTTTTACCGGCAACTCCGTATGGCATTGTTCAGTTACTTGACAGATATAATGTAGAAACTTCAGGTAAAAACTGCGTTGTGATTGGTCGTTCTCATATTGTTGGAATGCCCATGAGTATTCTGATGGCGCGCAATACCAAAGTAGGTAATTGCACGGTTACACTTACCCATTCACGCACTAAAAATCTGAAAGAAATCACGCAGCAAGCTGACATTATCATTGCCGCTTTAGGCAAGCCAGAATTTTTAACCGGTGATATGGTGAAAGATGGCGTAGTGGTTGTTGACGTAGGAATTACCCGTGTTGATGATCCATCTAAAAAATCAGGCTTTAGATTATTGGGTGATGTTAAATTTGATGAAGTTGCTGCCAAAGCTTCTTATATCACACCCGTGCCCGGCGGAGTTGGACCAATGACCATTGCTTCATTGATGCTGAATACGTTGCAAGCCGTTGAAACAAGAGATTAAATTTATTTTACCCTTGATAGGATTTCTATTTTACGACAAAACTGAAACTGCGGGTTGCGCTGTTTTCATCTGTCAATTTTAAAATATAAGTTCCAACGGAAAGAGTGGAAATATCAAGTTCATAGATTCCGGCAGCTTCATTTAATAAAGGAACCGATAATACTCGTCCATCAATTGAAATTACTTCAAGGTTAATTAAATTTTCAGGAACTTCAACGCGCAGCACATCAGAAACCGGATTAGGGTATATCAATATATTTTCACCCAAATTTTCATCAGCATCAAGCAGTGAACTCACAAAATACTCATAGTATCTTTTGCAATATCCATCACCTACATAAACTGAATAGGTTCCGCCTGCAATACCAGTCAAATCTTCTGTAGTTGCACCGATAAACCAGTCAAAAGTATATGTTCCAATTCCGCCACTTACTGTTTGATCAATGCTACCATCATTGCCAAGAGTTTCACCCGTGATAACTGCAGTCACATCAAACGGACTATAGGTGCATTGTTGTTGTGTTGTAATTCCACCTACACTGCTCAGCGAATCTTCAAAAGCATTGTATGCATCACAATTTTCATGCAGATAAAAATCAAGCCATGGAATTAGCAGAGACATTGTTTTCTCTTGTTGCTCTTCTCTAGTTACTGAAATACCTGTTGAACTGGTAGACTCTCCAAAATCACAATTGAAATTGGTATTGGCAAAATAGCAATGAGCTCCACCATCAATACTCACAAAAAATTTACATGCAGATCCCAACGCATTATAGATTGGCAGGTGATGATCAACTGGAGGCGTGACACCATCAGAACTACCTGAAAAAATTAGAGCAGGTACAGTAACAGCCGATGCATCTGCAATGGCAGAAGGACTTGTTTCAGCAGGAGCAAATCCAACAATGGTTTTCAACGTAACGCTGCCAACAGCACCGGCAAGAATGGTACATCCTCCCCCCATTGAATGTCCAATGATTGCTGAACGATTAAAAACATGATCATAAAAAATACTTGTTGGCTCAGAATGCAGCGCAATCAATTTCTGTTCTACAATTAAAAGATCTTGGGCAAATTCTTCATGACTAGGACTAGGGAATAATGAACCCTCTGTGCGAGGAAAAGCCAAAATATAGCCAAGTGGCACCAAGGATTCCCAAACATTTTCATAGGCATCCCATGACATGGCAAAACCGTGTCCGCAAATTACAACTGGATGATAAGGCGGAATTACAGCAACATCTTCACCCGCTACATTTGCCGGATAATAAATTTCTGTCTGAATTTGTCTGCCGGGGCCTCCTCCACTTCCATATCCTCCAGTGCGGGTAGGATCATTGAACGTAATAGTGGTATGTCCAATTTGATACTGCGCAATGCATGCATGACTGATTATAATCAATGCAAAAACATAAATGAATTTACTTGCAGAAAGCGCTGCATGCGATCGCAAATATTTTTTTGCACGAAGGTTTTCGTTTTTCATGGGTGTCTTTTTTTGAGTACCCAAAACTACTTTTTGATATCAAGTTTGAATTACCGTTCATACCATTGTCTTAAACTATTAGATTAAAACGGTTTATGATTTTTTACGTGATTGAATTCAGATGAAATTCATAATTATTGTACAGCACAATTTTCAGTAATTGAATTATTGATCAGGGACTGACACGATAAATTCTCCAGCCTTCAGCTTGTTTTTCATAACAAAAACGATCATGCAAACGACCTAAGCGGCCTTGCCAGAATTCAAAATAATGAGGTTTGATGAGATATCCACCCCAGTGCGGTGGACGAGGAACTACTTCAGGAAATTTTTCTTCAAAATATTTTACGCGTTCATCTAAAGTAAGTCGGTCAGGAATTTCTTTGCTTTGTTCTGAAGCCCACGCACCAATTTGACTTATGCGAGGACGCGATGCAAAATAATCATCACTTAATTCAGGGCTAACCTTTTCAATAGTTCCCTCAATGCGTACTTGTCGCTCAAGGCAATCCCAATAAAAGAGTGCAGAAACTTTATGATTCATTTCTGATTCTTGTCCTTTTCTGCTGAGATAGTTGGTGTAAAGCACAACACCTTCTTCTAACAATTCACGCATATACACAATGCGTGATGAAGGTTGACCGTCTTTTGATACTGTCCCTAGAACAAAGGCATGCGGGTCAGCACAATTTTTTTCATGAGCATCACGATACCATTCACTAAAAAAAAGAAATGGATCAGGGTGTTTCACCTGATCCATACTTCCTTTTGTAAAGTCGGTTCGTTGATTGCGGGTTTTATCTAAATGATCAGACATTTTATTTCAAATTTGACCTGAACGTATTATTCCGCAATGCGCGGACTTTTTATTCTTCTTCTGATTTGTATGCAACGCGAACTTTAGCTGAGTTCTTTGCTTTAGCGCGACCTTTTCCTTTTTTCTTTCCTTCACCATCTTCGCCTTCTTCACCGGTTGCAGGAAGAATTTCAACGATAGTAGTTAAGGTGATAGACGGAATTTCAAACGTAGTCATCAATTCTTTCAAGCTATCTTCCATACGCTCATAAGCATCTTTTGCAGTGGGTGCTGAGCACATGAAATTATGATTCACTTTTTTCTCTTTGCCATTGTCATCTTCAGTGGTATATGACACTTTGCATTTATACCAGCGGTCTGAATCTTCATAATGGAAAATATCAGCATAATCAGTGCGTGCAATTGATGTCACAATAAATTCTCCGCGGATAAATTCTCCAACCTCTTCATAAATTCTTGCTTCAGCTTCAGTGAATGAACCAGCATTCACCAAATAAGGCTCAGTAACGCGTTTGAGCGTACCGTCCTGAAATTCTTTTGTAAACTTTACTTTTACTGTATACCAGGTACTCATCTCTTAAAAATTTTGAACGCAAATATACGTCAAAAATCATAGACTACCCCGTTCCACCAGACTGAGTATGAAGAAGGCCCATACTTTAATAAAATGGTACTGCCTGCCAATTTAAAGCTCTCAACCCTTGAATTTGTTACGTCTACCTCATTACCACGGTAGAAAGCGCTGACTCCGCCTACATTGTTTATATAGGCTATAATTCCTCCATCTGTTTGATAATCTGTTAATACCATGTTGAAAATTTGATATATCTTTTCATTATACCAAACCTTAGTTATACCAAAATCTTGATAAATGACGAGGCTATCTGTAACATTCACCCCGGTAATGTCAATGCCCAACTCAGTAACACGTTCTTCACGCACCACTTTGTGCACGTCAGCAGCATCTTGATAATATATAAAATTATCACCCGCTGTATATCGTTTGGCCTGTTGTGGTTCCAAATCAAGAATATATCCATTGTCAAACGCTGCAAATGTCATGTGCTGCGGGTCATTGAATGCAACAACATCTTGCCCTGCAGAATAGGTGACAGGTAATTTAGTATTCAGCAAATTATAAAATTGTCCGTGCCAAAAAACTGAATGATTACCTGCATTGTCTTTATAAACGAAAGTATTTGCCCCTACTTCACCCGGCAGCAAAGGGTATGAACCTACTACCATTCCAATTTGATGCACTTGATTTTGGTAATAATAATTCAGATAACCGCCAATGTAATCCTGATATAAGACAATGCTATCACCAACAGCCCAGCCCATGGCATTTGATGTAAGCAGATGAACAATGTCTGTATCAAATACGCGCAATACATTAGCTGTGCGTACCAGGGTAATATGGTCAGTTACTTTAATTTCACTGTGTGTTTGCGCAATCTGAATTTTTTCATCACCGGCATAAGCATAAACATCACCTTTAGAGTCTACAATACAGACATGTTTATTTGAGACTATAACATCTTTGGTGCGCTGATAATAAATTTGTTCAAACGCTCCGCGATCAAATCGATAGGTGCGGAAATTGACATCGGTAAACGTGGTAATATTTTGACTATAAACCGCTGTCACACTAAGACAAAGACTTATAAGTAAAATAGAAATTTTTATATTCTTTACTTGCATGATCTGTTTAATTTATTTGTCGTGGGCGTTGCGGTTATTCAGTAGGATAATCAAAAAAAATGCCATTCAACAGGAAGGCTGAATGGCATCTGAACGAAAGTTAATTCATTTTATTTCTTTGCTGACCATTCTTCGGCCATCAAAACAGCATTGTATGTATTGGCAATTTTGCCGGTTATGCAAAGCGCACCAAAAGGTATTTCTTGCGTATCGCCGGGAAGAGGAGTAATCTTTGTGCTCACATCTTGCCCTGATTGTAATATGATATCTTTAATTTCAAACATGGTAAGTTTTGGGAAATACGATTTCAATAAAGCTGCAAGCCCTGTGACCATTGGCGCTGCCATTGAAGTACCTTGTGATTCTTCATACTCACTTTGCGGCACGGTAGACCAAATTTCAAGACCAGGAGCGTAAATATCAACCATTTTGTCACTGTAGTTTGAGAACGATGCAGCAAGCGCTTTTTTGTAGCGAGTAGATGCTCCTACTTCAATCCAGTTACTAAAGCGCTCACTCATTGAAGGATATTGAGGAGTTGGATAATTATCTTCTTCTCCAATATCTTTACCATCATTACCTGCAGCATGTACAAGCAATACTCCTTTTTCTTCAGCGTATCTGATGGCAGAAATCACTTCTTCTTGGTGTGGTGAAAATGATTTACCAAAACTCATATTCACAACCTGAGCACCGTTATCAACAGCATAACGAATAGCCAAGGCAATGTCTTTATCACGCTCATCTCCATCAGGCACGGCGCGAATTGACATAATTAATACATTGTCTGCTACACCGTCATTTCCAATTCCATTACCACGGTTGGCACAAATAATTCCTGAACAATGTGTACCATGCATTGCATCTGGTCCTTCAACATCACCATTTCCATAAAATTTATCTTCAAAATTGTTAGGATCATCACCCACAATTTTACGCGCATCATAATCAATATTGTAGTGGTATTCCAATTGTGAATTATAATGATCTACATATTCTTTCAGATCTTCAACGGTTATGTGGTTTTGCTCGAGTATCAAAAGAAATTCTGCATCTTGCCCCAGCTCAGGATCTTTTTTCAATTTTTTAAGATCAGATGAGGTGTAAGATCCTCCCAATTCTTTTTTAATTTTTGTTTCAGCTTCACTTCCTCTGTCATATAAATCTTGCAGAAATTCAACTTGCTCAGTTGCATCTTTTCTTTCTGTTTCTACTTTTTCACGCACCGTTTTGTATTCTTCGTAATCTTTCTTTTCATCTTCTGAAAGATCAGGATAACTTTTGTTTGCAAATCTTTTTTCATATTCTGAATACAAACGAGTCATCTCTAATTGCTCATGCGCCAAGTTCTCTCCATCCGGATTTCCAAGGAAGTTCCATCCATGCACATCATCAATGTATCCGTTATTATCATCATCAATTTTATTACCTGCAATTTCATCTGTATTAGTCCAGATTTTGCCTTGTAAATCTTCATGCTCAATATCAACACCTGAGTCAATTACAGCAACAATCACGGTAGTAGATGTTTTGCCAACCAGCAATTTTTTATAAGCCAAATCAGTGTTCATGCCAAATTTGGCACCGTTATACCAATTGACAATTTTAGGATTGACATCCTGTCCAAGAAGGGTATTTGTAAAAAAGAAAAAACCCGCAAGTAGTAGTGTACAAATTCGTTTCATCTCAATATTCATCGTCGTTCATTTTTTTATAAATGTAAAAGTATAAATTCTTTTTAATTGAAGATATCCAATTCCTGTAAAAGGTAGCTACACGGTATGAAGGAGCAAAAATTGATGTAAATTTGTATAAACCAATCTGCGTTTGAATACGTTATTGAGTGAGAATGAACAAGAAAATCTTTTTCATATTGAGTTTAACCTTGCTGGTCAATTTTTTCACAAATGCCCAACAAGATGGCGTTTCAGGAGGTATTTGGTACAATCATTACAGCACCAAAAATCCTGAAAAAGAAACTGATTTTGCCCTGCAGGGAGATTTAACAGCTATATTAAAATCAGATGATGTACATTATAAATACTCTGTATCAGGCTGGCACTTTATTCGTTGTACGCCACAAACCTTGCATAGATTGACGTTCAGCGGGGCAGTTGAGAAAATTTATTTTCAACCTTCTTATCCTGCACATCTCAATGATACCATGCGGTTGACACAGAATATTGACTCAGTTCAACAGGGATATAGTCCGCTGCAAAAAGGCTATACCGGTAAAGGGGTTATTGTAGGTTATGTAGATTCAGGGCTAGACTATACACATGATGACTTTAAAAATGCTGATGGCTCAACGCGCGTACTTTATTATTGGGATCAATCATTACCCTACGATGCTTTGTTAACCCCCGGAAAATACGGTTACGGACAAGTATGGGATAGTGCTTCAATCAATAACGGTACTTGTACCTCCATGGATAATAATGCACATGGTACTACCGTGACCGGTGCAGGTTCAGGCAATGGCATGGCAACAGGAGCATTCAAAGGGGCAGCGCCGGAATCAGATATCATTATTATTGAAACTGATTTTAACGCAGCTAATTGGACTATGACAGTTGCAGACGCTATTGATTTTGTATTTTCAATGGCTGATACATTGGGTAAACCGGCTGTTGTAAATACCAGTGTTGGCGATTACCTAGGTTCACATGATGGATTAGATCCTGCATCCCTGGTGATTGATAGTTTACTCAATGCAAAATCAGGTCGCATTGTTGTTGCCGCTGCCGGTAATTCTGGTGCGCAAGGTAAATATCACGTGAATGCATTGGTTGATACAGACACTTCATTCTGTTGGTTTATCGTCAATCCATCTTCTTATTTTGGAACGCCTGCCGTATATTTTGATTTGTGGGCAGATACCGCAAATTTTAATCAGGTGCATTTTGCTTTTGCTGCTGACAATACTTCACCGGCCTTTGATTTCAGAGGACGCACACAATTTTATAATATCTTAGACATCATTGATTCAACTGTCACTGATTCCATCATGAACGGAACCAACAAACTGGCGCCCGTAGAATTTACAACCCAATTAATTAACGGCTTATATCATATTGAACTTCTCATTGATTCACCTGACTCATCAAATTATTTATTCCGATTTGAGACCTATGGTGCGGGTGAATATGATTTGTGGTCAGGCGCATGGATGGGATTGTCAGATATTAAAAATACCGGCATGCCGCTGGTTGGTGATTTTCCTCCGGTGGCTCACTATCATTATCCTGATTCATTGACAACAACCGTAAGTTCATGGACATGCTCAGAGCACGTTGTGACTGTTGGGAATTTTAAAAATCAGGTAGATTATTTAGATGTGAACAATAATTTATATGTTTTGAGCGGTGGTCCGGCCGGACAATTAACGGTTAATTCAAGTAAAGGGCCTAATCGGCTTGGCTATACAAAACCGGACGTAGCTGCAACCGGAGACGGAATTTTAAGTTCATGTCCGCTTTGGTTACAGAGTAGTTTAATTGTTTCTAATCCCTCTATGCTTGGGCAGGGAGGGCAGCACGTGAGAAACGGAGGCACATCCATGGCATCGCCGGTCATTGCAGGCATTGCAGCACTGTATCTTGAAAAATGTCCTGAAGCAACACATCAGCAATTCATAGATGATTTACACACTTACGCCTATGAAGATGGATACACCGGATCAACACCAAACAATGCCTATGGTTATGGAAAAGTAGACGCATTTGCTTTATTAAACCAAACAAATTTTACGGTTACACTTCTTGGTGATTCTGTACTTTGCATTGACCCCGAATTATTTATTACAGCTGAAAATAATTTTGATTCATATCTCTGGTATAACGGAGATCAAAATCCTTTCATCAGTGTTGATTCACCTGATACGGTATCCTTGTCCGTGATAAACAATGAAGGATGTAGAGCATTCACTGATACGGTAATCGTGATTCAGGGAGAGATTCCAACTTTTCCCATCATCAATATTTTGGGCGGAGGTTTGATTACAACCACGGCTGACTCACTAATTTGGTTTCTGAACGGCTCAGCCATTTCAAATTCTAATTCTCAATATTATAATCCTGATACTACAGGTTATTACAGTGTTCAGGTATTCAGTGATGATGGTTGCAGTTTTACATCAGCAGACACTTTTATTGATCTTTCGCAAATACATGAATTAACTGAAAATGAGTTTGTGATTTTTCCTAATCCCTTTACAGAATGGATTTATCTGATCAAAAATGAATATTATGATTTGGAAATTGTAATTGCAGATATCAGTGGTAAAGTTGTACTCACAGGTTTTTCTCCTCTTTCAGATAATTTGTTTGTACCTATAAATACAAGTGAACTTAGCGGTGGCACTTACATTGTAACGCTCTATTATCAGCAGAGTTATCGCACTTTTAAACTAGTGAAGCAATAATTTATTCACAACCTGAATGCTGTGTGAATAATTTGTGTTTTAATACTGTTGTCACATCGGAACTGATCATTAAAAAATAGCTACTTTAGCCCAAATTTTTTTACATGGATTTACAAGGAGTTATTGCCATTAGCGGAAAACCCGGCTTATACAAGGTAGTTGCACAAGGGAAAAACAACATTATTGTTGAATCATTGGATAACGGAAAAAAATTTCCGGCTTTTGCAAGTGATAAAATTTCAGCATTAGATGATATCAGCATCTACACGTATGATGAAGATGTTCCACTGATACAAGTTTACGTTTCGCTTGCAGAAAAAGAAGAGTACAAGAAATCAATTAACCATAAGGAAGAAGCTAAAAAACTTCGTGAATATTTGATCACGTTCTTGCCAAACTATGATGCAGAGCGTGTATATGACACGGATGTAAAAAAACTATTTCAATGGTATAACATCTTGGTTGATAAAGGATTTATTACGGAAGAAAAAGTAAACAATTGGAAAAAACTTCAATCTGAATCAGAAGAGAAAGAAGAGAAAAGTGAAGTTGTAACTGCCGAAACAGAACCTGAAAAAAAACCAAAAAAGAAATCGGCTAAAAAAGAAATCTGAGATAAATAAAATTTGAAAATGCTGTCTGTTGGAGGCAGCATTTTTTTTCTGACTTATTTTAAAACGAAGTGGAATTTCAACCTATGAAAGTAGAACGCAAAAAAAGAATTTTTCTAAAAGATGATCTAGTGATCAATTCATATAATGATGTCAAACCCTATTTTGACGCCTTGCTAGACGAGAAAATAGAAAACGCCGTCGCATTCAGAAACTGGCTTCACAAATCAAGCGAACTGGAAGCCGTATTGGAAGAAGACATGGCATGGCGCTACATTCGCATGACCATTGATACAACAAACCAGGATGCAGCAAAGGCCTATGAAACTTTTGTAAATGAAATTAATCCACCGGTTTCTGCCGCATCAAATCTGCTCAATAAAAAACTCTTTGACTGCCCGTATAAAAATGAATTGAAAGATCAGGCCGATATCATTCTTCTCAAAAAAGTTGAAAGTGCAATTAAAATTTTCAGAGAAGAAAATATTGAATTGTTTTCAAAAACACAAAATCTGGCGCAAGATTATAGCACAACCATTGGTAAACAAACCATCACCTACAATGGGCAAGAACTTACATCACCTCAAGCTGCACGATTTTTGAAAGACCCTGACCGCACCGTGCGTAAAGAAGTTTTTGACTTATTGTTTGAACGCAAAAATCAAGACAATGAAATATTAGAAGACATTTTTGATCAGTTAGTCAAAATCAGACATGAAATAGCCTTGAATGCCGGATTTAAAAATTTCAGAGATTATAAATTTGAAGAGATGAATCGCTTTGACTATTCAGTGCAGGATTGTTTAGATTTTCATCAATCAGTAGAAAAATTTATTGTGCCTGTTTACAAAAATATTCAGGAAGAGAAACTGAAAAAATTTGGATTTGAAAAATTTAAACCCTGGGACCTCAGCGCTGACCCTGATGGAAAAGCCCCGTTGAAACCTTTTACAACCGGTGATGATCTGACAACAAAAACCATTCAGGCATTTTCAAAGATGGACACCTATTTTTCTGATTGTATTGCTACCATGAAAGAAATGGGGCATCTTGATCTGGAATCAAAAAAAGGAAAAGCACCCGGAGGGTATAATTATCCCCTGTATGAAATTGGAATTCCGTTTATTTTTATGAATGCCGCCGGTACTGATCGTGATGTAATAACCATGGTTCACGAGGGAGGTCATGCTATTCATTCATTCCTCACCAAAGATCTTGAACTAACCGCGTATAAAAGTTTTCCAAGTGAAGTTGCAGAACTTGCATCTATGTCAATGGAATTATTGAGTATGAAATATTGGGAAATATTTTATCCGCAGCATGATGATTTAAAACGCGCACGCAAAGAACATCTTGAATCAATACTGAGCGTTTTGCCGTGGATTGCAACCATTGATGCGTTTCAGCACTGGATATATGAAAACCCGAATCATACCCGTGAACAGCGCAAGGAAAAATGGCTAGAAACAAGCAAGCGCTTTGGTACCGGATTAACTGATTGGAGTGGTTATGAATCAGGCAGAGATTATAGCTGGCACAAACAATTGCATTTATTTGAAGTGCCATTTTATTATATTGAATATGGCTTTGCACAATTGGGCGCATTGAGCGTATGGAAAAATTCACTCAGCGATGAACAAAAAGCAATTCAGCAATATAAAGACGGGCTTTCTTTAGGATACACCAAAGGCATCAAAGAAATTTATCAAGCCGCCGGAGTTTCGTTTGATTTCTCAGCTCAGAATATGAAGTCTCTTGCTGAAATTACCTTGAATTATTTAACCAATTTATAGTTATACTTATGAAAAAACAATTTCTTACATCCATTGCCATTCCGTTTATTGCGCTTGCATGCGGTAGTGATGCACCTTCAACAAATCAAACAACAGATACTACGCCTAAAAAAGATTCTGTCACTGTTGAACAAATGAGACTGGTGAGTATCATGCAAGACTCTATACCTATAGAATGTGCATTTGAAGGTGAATTGTTTGATGCCTATTCATGGTACGATAAAAACAATAAAAATTATCTCATTCGTTCGTCAAAAACTGAATCAGTTTCTGATTTCAGTTCTAACGCGTGGATTTATTTATATGTCTATAATGAGCTAAGTGATGGCTCATTTAAAAAACTTAACGAAGTTAGAGATTCTATTGTTGAATGTGAATTTGATATACTTGCTCAACATATTGGACTAAACATAAACTGTATAGATGTGAGTGAAGATGGAATAGCAGAAATAACAGTGGCTTACCGACTAGATTGCTTCAGCGACGTGAGCCCAAGAAATCAAAAACTTTATTTATTTGAAAATGGCAATTCATACAAAATGGAAGGATACTCCTATTTATTTATGGATGATATTGGAGGCAAAATTACAGATAGCAGTGAAATGTTGAATGCACCATCTACAGAATATTTTGAATCTGCAAAACGATACTGGGAAAATGTAATGGCTGAATAGCAAGAAAATTTTTGCGCTAATAACTTTACAATACATCACTCCTCTTACCCGCTGGCGCGAGCATCTTGCTCGTGCCCTACCACAAACGTAAAATTTAAAATTACTTAGCTCCACACAATAAATCACCTTCTACCCATTCATCATTTTTTCCTTCATCCGCTGGCGCGAGCATCTTGCTCGTGCCCTACCACAACGTAAAATTTAAAATTACTTAGCTCCACACAATAAATCACCTTCTACCCATTCATCATTTTTTCCTTCACTTTTCTCCAGCGCATCAGCTTGATAAATTCAAGAATTGAGAGCAGCAATACAGCACCTCCAATGGCAGGAATAAAGTGAAACAATCCGGGATACTCAAAATTAAAAACAGCTAGTAAAGGAGGCAGAGAAATAGATAAAATATTGAAGAGAAGTGCTAAGGTCAAAATGATCATCACCCATTTATTTCTTTCAGCTAAAACAGAAAAAACAGAACGTGATTTAGACAACTTAGTCAGAATTAAAAAAATATTGCCTAACACCAAACTTGAAAAAGCGATAGCCCGAACTTCGCCGTCTGTGTGCCCTTCTTCAATTGACAGAAAATAAACGCCTGCCACTATACCCAGTAACAATAATCCATCTGCCAAACTGGAAACAATTTTTTTCATGCTGAAAAATTTTGCCAACGGATTTCTCGGAGGACGCTTCATGATTTCTTTCTCTTCTTGCTCTGATTCAAAAGCAAGTGAGCAAACCGGATCAATAATCAGCTCAAGAAAAACAATATGAATTGGTAGAAGCAGCAACGGAAGTTCTGAAAAAAATGCAGGAATTAACGTGAGCCCTATAATTGGAATATGGATTGCCAATATGTACGACATGGCTTTTTGCAGATTATCATAAATTCTTCTACCACCGCGAATAGCAGCAACAATAGAACTGAAATTATCATCCAATAATACAAGTGATGATGCTTCACGCGCCACATCAGTTCCTTTTTTTCCCATGGCAATTCCAATATCCGCAGCCTTTAATGCCGGTGCATCATTCACGCCGTCACCTGTCATGGCAACCACTTCATTAGCCTGTTGAAATGCACGAACAATTCTTAGTTTTTGCTCAGGCACAACTCGGGCAAAAACATCAATAGTTTTAATATTATTTTTCAATTCTTCATCACTCCAGGCATTTAATTCTTCTCCGGTAACCACCTTCACCGGACTTTTAAATCCCGCTTGCAACGCAATACTTTTTGCCGTCACCGGATAGTCACCTGTTATCATCACCACTTTTATACCCGCAGTATAACAATCATGCACTGATTCTTTCACACCCGCACGAACCGGGTCTTCAAAAGCCAGTAACCCCAGCCAGGTAAAATCCAAGTCACCTTGGTTTTCCGGTAAAATTTCATTGACTGAATCACCCTGAGCTACTCCAAGAATTCTTTTTCCGTCTGCAGCTAGTGCATTGATTTTATTTCTGATTTCTGTTTCTTGTTCTCCTGAAATTTTACACAAATTCATCACGGCTTCCGGTGATCCTTTGCAGGCAACAATTGTTTGATCATCTTCTGTTTTAAGAACACGTGTTATAGCAAGCAATTCTTTGCTTAGTGGGTACTCCCGAATAAGTATTTGCGCATCTGAAATTTCACCGGGCAATTCAAAAATAGCTTTATCCATTGGGTCAACAGCGGTAGGTTGTGATGCATATTTTGCGATGCGAATAATTTCTTGACTACCTTCATTTTGACCATCAAAATCAGTTGAAGAAATAAGCGTATCATTACTCACAATTGCAACCACCTTCATTTTATTTGCGGTGATGGTGCCTGTTTTATCACTGCATAATACGGTTGCTGATCCCAGTGTTTCAATGGCAGAAGGTTTGCGTGTAAGTACTTTTTGCTTGGACAATCTCCACGCACCCAGTGATAAAAATACCGTAAGAACAACCGGAAATTCCTCGGGCATTATGGCCATGGCAGAAGATAATCCGCTCAAAATAGATTCAAGCAAATTTCCACGCGTAAAATAAAATGCAAGAACAATTCCTACACAAATTAAAACGCCAATCAAAGCAAGTCGACGAATAAATATTTTCATCTCAACTTGCAAACGAGTTTGATCATTCTGCACTGATGCCAGCGAACCTGCAATTTTTCCTAAGTGTGAGTGTAATCCGGTAGCAAGCACGGCTGCAATTCCGGAACCCTTAACAACCATGGTTCCGCTATAAAGTAAATCTGTTTCAGGAATATTTTTTTCAACGGCAATACTTTCACCGGTGAGCATGGATTCATCCATAGTAAGATTCACTGATTCTATCAATTGACAATCTGCAGCAACCCGGTCTCCTTCATGCAAAAGAATGATATCACCGGGAACAAGGTCGCGTCCGGGAATGTTTTTTTTCTCACCGTCACGGATAACTAACACGCGCGGTGTAGCCAATTGTTTCAGCGCCAACAAGGCTTTTTCACTTTTTTGATTTTGAAAAAATGTAATGCCAATTAAAATAACAATCGTGGAAATTAAAATAATGCCCTCGCTGTGATCGCCTAGTAAAATGTATAGTAGTCCGCAAGCAATCAGGAGCATGAACATGGGTTCACGCACAACATCCAGCATGATTTTCCAAAAAGTTGAACCGCCTCGTGCGGGCAATTCATTGTAGCCATGCTTCAGCAGTAATTCATCTGCAGTTTTTTGTGTGAGCCCTTTTATTTCAGGTTGCGTCATTGCGATCAAAGAATTTGTGCCAGTGCAATGATGTGTCCGTCTTGATCTTGAACATAGGCTACCCGATGTCCCCAATCTCTGACAACTGGTTTTGAAATTTCAATAGCACCACATTGCAGCGCATGCGTGAACCATGTGTCAACATCATCAATTGTCAGATAAATTTCACAACGTGGTATTCCATTTCCGTCAACTGGATTTTTTGTGTGCGGTAAAAGAATTTTTGAAATTCCGGCCTCAGGCATGATTCCAATTTTACAAGTTGGGGAAAGCGTAAACTCCGTCATACCCGGCACGTGTAAACTTGGTTTCATTTTTAGTAAATCAGCATAGAAACTTTTACTTTTTTCTTGATCAGCTGCGTAAACAATAAAAAGACAATGATGAATATTTTCCATACGCAATTTGATTTTAATTTAATCTACAATAAATACCACAGCGCCATTTTTTGACTTTGCCTTGTGCGCACGTGCATCATCACCCACAGTGTAAACCATGCCGGCGTGTAATGAATGAATGCTCCCACCTTTATGTTCAATGATGAGTTGTCCTTCCAATACAAAAACCACATGACCTTTTTCACACCACACATCCGCAACATATTCAGGTGTATATTCAACTCGGCGAATAGTAACGTTACCAATGGTTTTCTTTTTAGTAAGTGCCATACCACGCATACCTGCAATTTTTTCAACCGGCACGGTATGCCAATCAAATGAAGCAGGTAAAAATTTATCCAGGGTCATGCCAATGAGATTAAATCTTATGGCAAATGTCGTGAATTTGAGCGAAGTGTTTTACATTTCTGAAGGTAATTGTATTATTAAGCGCTAAATTCACATAAAGTTGATGATACGTAGAAACAGGATTTTTCTATCATTCCATTCTCTATCACCAACCAAAAACAT
Organism: Crocinitomicaceae bacterium; assembly: GCA_016708105.1. Taxonomy (NCBI): domain Bacteria; kingdom Pseudomonadati; phylum Bacteroidota; class Flavobacteriia; order Flavobacteriales; family Crocinitomicaceae; species Crocinitomicaceae bacterium. The sequence goes on along the minus strand of JADJGJ010000002.1, from coordinate 1,048,411 downwards.
CCCCATTTTTTCGTATCTTCACAGCAGTATAAAAAACCCTGATGGAAATTTTCTTGTTAATACTTATTTCGTTTGCGGCAAGCTGGCTCACCTTTTTTAGTGGATTTGGCTTGGGTACTATTCTGACACCAGTATTTTATTTGTTGTTTCATGATTTGGCTTTGGCTGTTGCCGGAACAGCAATCGTTCATTTTCTTAACAACCTATTTAAATTTTTACTGATGCAAAAAAAGGTTGACTGGAAAATTGCCTTGCCATTTGGTTTGGCTTCTGTTCCGGCTGCATTTTTTGGTGCCTGGTTGCTGGTTCATTTTGAAGATGTCGTGATTGCGCAATACACAATGAATGGTAACTTGTTTTCAATTCACCTCATGAATTTGATTTTTGGTTTATTATTGATCATTTTTGCCGTGATTGAAATAGTACCGCAATTCACCTTGAATCTGAATAAAAAATATTTGTGGTTAGGCGGTTTAATCAGTGGATTTTTTGGAGGCTTATCAGGTCACCAAGGAGCCTTGCGCACTGCTTTTCTCACAAAATACAAATTAGATAAAGAGGTTTTCATAGCTACCGGCATTGTGATTGCATTAGCCGTAGACATTTCACGAACAGCCGAATATTTTGCCAATTTTGACTTAGACATTCTTAAGTCAAACTGGCAAATACTTGCATTTTCATTATTAGCAGCTTTTGGCGGAGCAGTGATTGGAAAATATCTTCTCAAAAAAATAGATTTTAAAATTCTTACCTGGGTAATTGCCGTTTCTATGATGATATTTAGCGTATTATTAGCCTCTGGATTTTTAAATAAATAATCATGCTAAAAAAAGATCTGAGAATAAAATACAAAGAGAAACGCAGCAAGCTCAGTAATGCTGAACAAGATTACATTTCACGTTTAATTGCCGGACATCTTTGCGCCTATTTTGATTTGACCGGAAAAAATATTTCATGTTTTGTTCCTATTATTAGGTTTCAGGAGATTAATACCTGGCTTTTATTAGATACCATCAAAGCAGATTTCTATTTACCTGTGATGTGTGAAAATGAAAAATTAAAACATGTTCGTTACGAAGGAAAAGATAAACTGAAAAAAAATTCGTTTGGTGTTTTAGAACCCCAATCAGGTGCTGAGATAAATTCAGATCAACTTGACATTGTATTGGTTCCAATGCTTGCACTTAACAAACAAGGTTATCGGGTAGGTTATGGAAAAGGATACTATGATAAATTTTTAGTGAACTGCAAGCCAAATTGCCTGTTCATTGGTTTGTATCAGTTTGATGATTTTGAAGAGATTGATGATGTACACAGTGCAGATATTCCCTTGCATTATTGCATTATGCCAAAAGGAATATATACATTTAAACAACAGTAACATTTGAAATAATTTGCGTTACCCAAATGCACTGGTATAATTTTTGCAAAGTTCTGTCAGGTTTTATAGATTTGAGCGACCACAATAATAGCACAAAGTAATTTGATTTATTAAGCCACATATTATTAACTATATTTTTATGAAAGCATTGTTCTCTTTTTTAGTTTTAGTGATTAGCACAAGTTTATTTTCATCAGAAAAACCAGAACATGCTATTTGGGATCGCTATTTGTCAAATTATGTTAGCAGCAGCGGAACAGTCAACTACAAATCAATGAAAGTGAATATGGATTCACTGGATGCATATTTACTTGAGTTGCGTGACCATGCCCCGCAAACAGATTGGTCAAGCAATGAAAAACTAGCTTATTACATTAATGCGTATAATGCGTACACTATAAAATTTGTACTGAGTAAATATCCTGTTGCATCTGTGAAAGATATTTCATTCAGCGGTAAAGATATCTGGAATTTTAAAATGGCAAACTTGGGTGGTACCAATTATACCTTGAATCAAATTGAGAATGACATTCTGAGAAAAATGAATGAACCACGCATACATTTTGCAATCAACTGCGCATCAAAATCATGTCCAAAATTATCAAACCAGGCTTACGATGCAGACAAGATGAATTCACAATTAAGTAGTGCAACCAAAACATTCATAAATGACACTAAACACAATATTCTGGCTGAAAAAAAATTACAACTCAGCGCACTATTTGAATGGTATGCTACCGATTTCAATGTGGATGGTAAAACACTCATTGATTTTTTAAATCTGTATTCAAATATCACCATTCAGGCAGGTGCAAAAATTGAATACCTGGAATATGACTGGAATTTGAATGAATAATTGATTTCAGTCTTGTTTTCAACCTTGGAGTGCAGTTGTTGATTTAACTAATTCAAATATTCAGGCACTGCTGCTTTCACCTTTTTATTTTCAAACCAAACTGATTTCACGCTTAATGCGTTGAGTGCTTTCAGAATTTTAGTTTGTTCTACCGGTTTTTTATACCATTTAATGGCAAGAGATTTTAACTCTTCAATCCAACGGTTAGCAATATATTTTGCGCGGATACCGGTATAAAAATCTGCCTCATTCAAACCGGGATATTTGCCGTGAAACTTCAAATATTTTGCCTGATATGCAGAGAATTTTTCAGTCACAGATTTTTCATTCCACACCGTTACGCTGAGTGAAATTTTATTGGTTTTATCAGCGCGGTACATCACAAAACCGTCATTTTTAAAATTGTATCCGCTACCTCCACTGACAATTGCAACAGAACTTGAATCTCTGAAAAAATCATGATCAACATCTGATGGATTACCAACAATACCACCGGCGCAGGCAAGTATTTCCACCGGAAGATCTTTTTCAAGAATGGCCATAAATATTTCTTGTGTTTGAATTGAATCAGATACAGTCATTTTGGTTGATCCTTCATTGTCATACACCAATTTTTCAAGAGTGCAACGATCTTTCAAATTCACATAAGACAAATTCATGTGAATAAAAGTTTCTTCAATGCGCATTGATAAAACACGTTCTCCAAAAGCAATGTGATACACATGAAACACTTCTTCTCTGCTCTCTCTTGGAAAAATAAAATCTTGTGTAGCATAATTAAACATGGCGCCATCTGAAAAAGTGAAAATATCACCTTCTTGCTCATGTGCCATAAAAATATATCCGAGATTTTTTTGCATTTTATCATACAGGGTCTGATATTTTACAAGTAGAATGTAAGCTTCTTCCATCTCTTTTTTCAATTTTTCAAGCATGGCTTTTTCATTCTCCCATTGGGTATTCAAATGCACTAAGCGATTTTGCTCAATGTTCATTTTCTTTTCTGTTTTTGTGAGTGTATTGGTTGGATGTCCGTTGATCTGATCAGAATTGTCCAGATTTTTATTCTTGATTTTTTTCTTTTTCATTTTGGGTTGTCCAGCGGGTTGATGACGCAATTCATCTAATCTGAATTCGGTTTTCTTAATGAGTAATTCTGTGTTTTTCATTTTTTTCTCATACACATCAATCCAATAGTCATATCCTCTTTTGCCGTATAGTTTTTCATTCAAATCATCAATATAAAAATGCTCAAGTTCCCATAATAATCTCCAATAGGTTGTTCCGGTGCCGTATGAAGAATCAGGTGAAACCAATCTATGATCATTTTTGCCATAAAGAATATAAGATGCTCCGCCTTTCTGAATAGCAATGGTAGTTTGTCTTTCAGGGTGATATCCTTGCACATCAAAATGTAACACAGTTGCTTTATCTGTGCTGGTTCTGAATTCACGCACGCGAATATCTTTAATGCGAATAATTGGTTTTTTCAGCACCTCTTCACCATCTGGTTTCAATTCTTTTTCAACAAATTCTTCTGCTTCAAAAAAGTAAAGATTTCTTTCATCAGGTATAGTATGGTTGTAAGGAGTTTTGAATGAACCTTCCAAATCAGAATAGGATGATCCGTCACCGGCAGCTGAGATGAAGTCAGTACGTATTATATCTTTTGAATAACCTAAATGATGCATTAATTCTCCGGCACGCAGATGTACATATTTTTCTTGTGCTGATGAGATAGCATTGGCAATCAACATTTGATCCATCAAGGTGTATCCGGAATTCACCAAGGAAGCCAACTTATCTGAAATAGTGAGTGAAGGTGAGAGATAACCATAAATTCCTTTTTGCAAAACAAACTCACCGGATGTTAAAGTAGTAAGCGCAGTTTGCGGAATATTTTCCATGATGTATTTTTCAAATACCTTTTGTTTTTCTTTCAGTGGTTTATCTTTTTCATCGGTTGACTGCCTGTAATGAAGTATGCGATCCAATTCCCAGATAGCATAAGCCAATGCTAGATCACTGATTAGACCAACCGGTTTACGTAACATTTCATGCTGATGCAGAATCAATTTTTCAGGATATTTCACCACTTGTTTTTCAACGTATGCATAATCAGGCAAAGTATCATTCACCCACGGAATAGAATCAGTAAATTCAAACAAGTGAAAAAGTTCAGGTTTTAGAATTTCTGTTCGGCGTGTCATATTATAGAAGAAAGCACGCTCTTCACCGGTAAACTCATCCCAAACCCAATGTGCTGATCCGGTAATGGAAATAAAAAGCAGAATAACCGTAGAAATTTTTTTCATAAGGAATGATTTGATATTACGTTGTCACACAGAGGTAAAATTGTTTTGCTGAGAACATCCTGCTAAAATAAAGATTAATCCATGATCTTATACAGGTATATTTTACCCAGTTTTCAACCATCGTATATAAGTAAATTGGCTTGAAAGGTTACTGTTATTGCTGTTCTTAAGGAATGAAAATCACGACAATTCAACGTTTTTTGTATCCTATTTTAAGTCGTCTAATGAATTGATATTTCTAAAATTTTCAGGTGAAAAATCTGCCATATCAACACAGCGTACTTTGAGTTCATCAAATACTGAAACTAATTTTAACTTATGCTGTTCAATATTTTTTTTCAAGACATCCAAACATGATTTTCTATAGACCGCAGTTAATGGATGCAATTTTCCTTGAAATTCTGCCACTGTGATATCATTACCTTGGCATGATTCAACAAGGAATTCAAGCACTCCCTGATGAATAAACGGGATATCACAACTCAGCACCAAATTATATTCATACCCTGAATTCCGCAAACCGGTGTAGATACCAGCCATGGGTCCTAACTCATGATAATCATCTTTAAAAACAGGATAACCAAATTGGCTATACGCATCATCATTAGCAACCAAGAGTATGTGATCAGAAATTTTTTGCGCCTGTTCAAGCACATGACTTATCATAGGTTTGTTGTCAAGATTCATCAAACCTTTGTCTTGCCCCATGCGAGACGATTTGCCGCCTGCGAGTAAAATGACTCCTACCTGATGAAAAACCGCCATAACTTTTTAACGAATCAATAGAACATCCACAGTAGAATTTTCTGGAAAATTTTCTTGATCTGCCGGAAGATAAATCATCGCATCAGCCTGAGCAAAAGAATTTAGCATAGCCGAACTTTGCGAATCAGAAATTGTGACTATATCTCCAGAAATTGTACTCTTAAGAAAATGCGCAAGCCCGGGTTTTTTAGCAAATGATTTGTTCAACTTCAGTTTCACTTTTTGCAATCCGGGCTGACTGATGCCGCTGAACTTTTGCAAAGCCGGCAAGGCGTAAACATAAAAACACGTCAATGCTGACGCAGGATTACCGGGTAATGCAAATACTAACTTATTTTCCTTTCTGCCAAAGAAAACCGGTTTGCCGGGTTTCTGTTTTACTTTATAAAAAATTTCTTGCACTCCCTGTTGAGTCAACGCTTCTTTTACATAATCATAATCACCCACTGAAATTCCGCCTGAGATTAAAATGAAATCATGTTCTGCCAATAAATTCTCAATGGCTTGCGATGTGCTTGCCAAATCATCTTTAACTTTCACCATGGTGGGTTTCTCAAAACCATAATTCATCAATGCCCCCATCAACATCACGGAATTACTCTCATAAATTTGTCCATGTTTCAGCGGAGTACCGGGCTTCACCAATTCACTGCCTGTAGTAAGAATAGCAACAGCAGGTTTGCGGTGCACTACTACTTCTGTCAGACCCAATGTGGTGAGAAAACCAAGTGCCGCCGGATTGATTACAGTACCTTTTTTTAAAGCAACTTCGTTATGTGAAATTTGTTCTCCGCGAGGTCTGATATTCTGTGCAATTTGAATTTCTTTCATCAAAGAAATTTTATTTTCTTTTCGTTCAACAATTTCTTGTTGTACCACCACGTTTGCACTATCAGGCACAGCGGCTCCGGTAAAAATACGCACCGCTTCACCCGGTTTTAAATCAAAAAGTTCAGATGATCCTGCTGCAATTTCACCAATAACCTCAAATGATTTCAGGTCTGCTTGAAAATTCAATGCGTAACCATCCATAGCTGATTGTCTGAAGGGCGGCATATCAATAGGTGAAAAAACATCTGAAAATAAAATATAATTCAAGGCATCTTCCAACTTTTTATTTTCTGCCGGGCCTTGATTCGTGTTCTGATCAATTAATTTAATTGCTTCTTCTACGGTTACCATGATACAAAGATAAACTTAATTGGTGTGATGTGGTCCTCACTCCTCTTTCCTCTCTCCGCAAGAGAGAGGAAGTAGCGTTAGTTCCCACTTTTGCAAAACCCTTGAGCTGCGGCTTTCCCCCTCTGGAGGGGGATTAAGGAGGAGGAAATACAGTAACGTTAGTGCGCACTTTTTGGAAACAATGACGTTTTTTTTCAGTGCTAATTTAGGTCCAACACCTACTTTCTTCCTGTGGCTGATCTACCTTGAGAGCGTTTTATTTCCTGAGCTTTTGCCATTTGTGCAGCGCGGATTTTTTTAGGATCTTCAGGCAAAGTGTACGGAATTCCTCTCTTCTTTTTATACCATGGTGCCTCATATTGCGCTTGAGAAAGTGCAATGCCGAATAGGATATACGCACCATTAAAAATCACAGCCATCACTTTATCAGATGTTTTATGCTGACCAAAAGAGTCACATATTTCGGTGAAAATAATCATGGTAAAAATAATCATGGGCAAAGCGGCAATACCAATTATAATAAGTGGTATCATCACCTCTTTCCATTGAGTTGGCCCGGGCATGGCAACAAGAGTTTCTTGATCAATCACCGGAAAAAGTCCGTTTAATTCAATACGCCAAATGAGAATAACTGCCAGAATGATTATACCGGGTACCATAATAATCCAGCTTTGCCATTTGGGACGCCCGACAACATCAACAAAAATCATCACGTTCCATACGGGTACTAAAGCTGCAGCCCATGGTTCGCCCGCCTTAGCATACAAGGCAGCCTGTGATACAAGTCCAATAAAAAGAATAATCACCAGCGCAATTAATATGCCCGGCGATAGATGCAATATATAATCAAGCATAGGGTTTGATTTTAGTTTTTTGTAATTTAAGCATTCAGGATGACAATTGCAAACATTCATTTCTTATCCCGCATGAAATGTTATTTCTCAGAGCGGCACATTTCGCAAAATCTTGCCTAAATGAAATTTTTACTGCTGAACATTTTTGTACTTTGGTAGCCAATTAATCTTTTCAAATACAACACAGCACAAATTACTACTTAAAAAAATAATGTCTGCACGCGTAAAATGAGAATCATCAATTCATATGAAAAATTGATCACCTACCTGAGTCGCAAACTCACGAATAAGCAGTTCATTATTTTTTCAAGTATTCTCGTTGGTTTATCTGCCGGACTTGCTGCTGTAATATTAAAAACGCTGGTTCACTATATTCATTTGGCAATAACCTATGATTATGATTTGCCATATCAATATTACATCTATTTATTATTGCCCATGGCAGGCATCGTGATTACAGTTTGGATCACAACAGTTTTTTTTAAAGGTGTGCTGGGCGCCGGTACATCCAATATTCATAAAGCAATTTTTAAAAAGTCAGCCCATCTTCCTAAACAGATGATGTATTCTCACGTAGTGACTAGTGCAGTTACCGTTGCACTCGGCGGTTCAGCGGGTTTAGAATCTCCAATTGTCACAACAGGTTCAGCCATTGGTTCTAATTATTCACGCACGTATAATTTAGGTTATAAAGACAGAGTTTTATTGCTTGCATGTGGTGCCGCCGCCGGTATTGCAGGGGCATTCAACGCACCAATTGCCGGAGTTTTATTTGCGCTTGAAGTTTTACTTGTTGACGCAACAATCTCCGCTTTCATTCCACTAATGATTGCGGCTGCTGTTGGTACGCTATGTTCTAAAATTATTCTGCAAGAAGATATTTTATTATCATTCAAATTGCAAGAATATTTCCATTATGAAAAAGTGCATTATTATGTTTTGTTAGGAGTTCTGGCCGGTTTGGTTTCTGTGTATTACGCAAGAATGTTTACAAAAATTGAACGCTTTTTTGCCAGAAGCAAATTAACGAAATACAAAAAAGCATTGATTGGAGGTTTTGTTTTGGCCATGCTCATTTTACTTTTTCCAAGTCTTTTTGGTGAAGGATATTCTAGTATTTCATCCCTTGCTGATCAACAACCTGAAGCCTTGCTCAGTAATGGACTATTCTCTTTTTTATCAGACAATGAATGGTTTGTTCTTTTGTTTATTGGAATTATTATGCTACTCAAAGTTGTTGCAACATCCATTACCATCAACAGTGGAGGCAATGGCGGAAACTTTGCTCCTTCACTTTTTGTGGGTGCCTATTTGGGATTTTTTTTCGCGAAAGCAATTAACTTACTTGGCTTTACCCGCTTATCTGAAAGCAACTTTACAGCTGTTGCCATGGCAGGTATATTGGCAGGTGTTTTCTATGCACCGCTCACAGGTATCTTTCTCATTGCAGAAATTACCGGTGGCTATGAACTGATTATTCCTTTGATGCTTGTGTCAGCTACTAGTTTTATGATTGCAAAATATTTTGAACCGCTTTCAATGGATGCTAAAAAACTAGCTGTTCATGAAGACTTGCATTTGCATGACCGTGATAAAACTATTCTTTCAGCCATCAGTTTTAAAGAACTTATTGAAACAGATTTTATTGTGGTAAAGCCAGGAGCATCGCTTGGCGAACTTGTAGAAATTCTTGCTCAATCTTCACGCAATATATTTCCGGTTATTGATGATGAAGGTAAACTCACCGGGGTAATATTATTAGACAATATTCGTGAAATCATGTTTAAAACTGAATTGTATGATTCACTCAAAGCACGTGAACTCATGCGTACCCCGCCGGCTATTGCTGATTTCAATGATAGCATGTACGAAGTAATGAAAAAGTTTGATGAAACAGAATCCTGGAATTTACCGGTTCTTAAAAATGACCAATTTATCGGTTTTATTTCTAAATCAAAATTGCTGACAAAATACCGCAGACAACTGATTATTAACAGTCAGTAAATAGTTGCTTGATTTTTTATTATCCGTTCTGCAGATATTCTTTTCAAGAAAAAAACTAACTTCACCTTCTAATTTTAAACTGCCCTTTATGAACAATCTAGATCAACAAATGATCATATTCATTGCTGTTGGAGGAGTATTATTCCTTCTGCTTTTAATTAAATCAATTATTCTCGTAAATGAAAAAACTGTTTTTGTCATACAGCGTTTGGGAAAATTCAAACGCATGGCTCATGCAGGATTTGGAATGATAATTCCGTTCATTGATAAAAAAGCAGGTGTAATTAATTTGCGCGTTCAGCAGTTAGATGTTGATGTTGAAACCAAAACAAGAGATGATGTTTTTGTGCACTTGAGAGTATCAGTACAATTTCAAGTTATGAATGATAAAATGTGGGAAGCGCATTATTCATTAGATAATGCAAGACATCAGATTGCATCCTACATTTTTGATGATGTGCGTGCTGAAGTTCCTAAAATGGAATTAGATGATGTATTTGCTAAAAAAGAAGATATAGCAACTGCTGTTCGTCAAAACTTGGCAGATTCTATGGATGACTACGGATATCTCATTGTGAAAGCATTGATCACAGATATTGATCCGGATGCCAAGGTAAAAGATTCAATGAATAAGATCAACGCCGCTAAACGTGATAAAGAAGCCACCATGGAAGAATCTGAAGGTGCTAAAATTCGCGTGGTAAAGGCTGCTGAAGCTGATGCCGAGTCAAAAAGATTATCAGGTCAAGGTATCGCAGCGCAACGCCGTGAAATTATCAGAGGTTTTAAAGAGTCTGTTGAAGATTTTCAAAAATCACTCAAAGGTGTTTCACATGAAGAAATTATGCACTTCGTTTTATTGACCCAATATTTTGATACGCTCAATCATATTGGATCCAATGGAAAAAACACTTCCATATTAATTCCTCATTCACCAAGTGCCATGAAAGATTTCCAAGATCAAATCATTCAAGGAACATTGATTGGTACCAAATTGACTGAACAAACAGAGGATTAACCTGTGGTGATATAGTAATTTGTTGATGTGGTGATGTGGTGATGCGATTAATCGCATCACCACTGTCACCAACAAATCACCACTGTCACCAACAAATCACCACTGTCACTACCAAATCACCACTGTCACCACCAAATCACCAAGTTTACCTACCTAAGGACAAAGGATTTTACAAAAGAAATAAAATGATGGATAATCAAACCATATCCAAATTCACATTCTTGTTTGTTGTTTTATTAGCAAACCAGATTTCATTTTCTCAAAATCCGCAGGAAGATAAAAGCGGAATCCGGATCATGTTTTATAACGTGGAGAATTTGTTTCATCCGTCGAATGATTCACTGAAAAATGATGATGAATTTACCCCTGAGGGAACCCGCTATTGGTCATACCAACGATATCAAGATAAATTAAATAAAACAGCAAAAACCATTATTGCCCTTGGAGGTTGGGAACCGCCGGCTGTTGTAGGCTTGTGTGAGGTTGAAAATATCCAATGTCTGAAAGATCTCATCTATAATTCTCCGCTTGAAAAATTTGGATATGAAATTGTGCATCAGGAATCAAAAGATAACCGAGGAATTGATGTGGCTTTATTATATCGTCCTGAATTTTTTCAGTTTATTTCTTTTCATTCGTACGAATTAATTTTTCCGGCTGATCACAGTCCTACCCGAGACATTTTATATGTCAAAGGTATGGTAGGAGAAGACACCTTGCATCTTTTTGTGAATCACTGGCCGTCAAGGTATGGTGGGCAAATGGCAACCGAGCCTAAAAGACAATTTGCAGCACAAACTCTCAGGCAAAAATATGATTCGCTTATGGCCATCAATCCCAATGCTAATATTTTAGCAATGGGAGATTTCAATGATCATCCTGATGATGTCAGCATGTTTGAAATTCTGCGCGCAAAAAAAGACACGAGTGAAATGCAGGCCGGTGATCTTTTAAATCTTATCTGGCAATATGAACACGTAAAAGGCACGCACAACTATCAACACGAGTGGGGAATTTTAGATCAATTCATTGCATCACCTGCTTTATTTTCAGGTGCAGTTAAATTATTATCACCCATAGAGCGCGCCCAAATTTTTGATGCAGAATATCTGTTAGAACCTGAAAAAGACGGCATAGGACAAACCACTAATCGCACCTATATTGGTTTTGATTACCATGGCGGATTTGCTGATCATTTGCCAATTTATCTAGACATTATTTTCAAGTGATGGAAAAAAAAATCCGCCATCTCAACAAGACAGCGGATTTCAATTTCAATTTTTATTTTCTTTCAATTATTCACTTGGTGGACCACCAACTGTTTTATATGATTTCTTTTTTGGTTTTATTTTATCAACGAAAATGATGTAAAAATGTTCTCCATCTTTTGTGATAATTTCTTCTGAAATTCCGTTCACAATGCCGGGCGCGGCTTTTGCTTTATTGGTAAACTTGTCAGATTCCATGAGATCATAGGTTCCATCTTCAAACATAAACCAGATAGAAACAATTTTACCGTATTCTACTCTCGCTTTACCCTGCACGCAATAAGATTCTCCGTCTTCAACAAATGCGATATAGACATTGCGATGTACTTCATCGCCAATTGCGTATGATCCTCGCTCATCAAACGCCGTTTTCCATTCAGTATAGCACCCGGTCTGCGCAAAGCTTCCGCCAATCATCAGGGTGAAAAAACTAAGTAAAATTATTCTTCTCATAGGTTAAAATGGTTTTGCACTCAATTATACAATCCTTCAAATATAACTAAGATTCACAAATGAATAAAATGCTTGTTTACATTTTTAGTACATTTGATGAAATCTACACGTACATGAGCACTAAACAAATTGCGGACCATTTTCTGGAAGCCCAGTCATTATTAGGGCAGTTCATTGCTGACCCTGCTAATTTTGAGAAGATTAAAAAGGCCGGGGATGCCATGATTGCTTCAATTAAAAACGGAGGCAAGGTAATTTCATGCGGAAATGGTGGATCTATGAGTGATGCCATGCACTTTGCTGAAGAGATGACGGGTAGATTCAGGGAAAATCGTGGCCCTATTCCGGCTGTTGCTATTTCTGATCCGGCGCACATTACCTGCATTTCAAATGATTATGGGTATGATTATATTTTTTCAAGATTTGTTGAAAGCATTGGTCGGCCGGGTGATGTTTTACTTGCCATTTCAACCAGCGGAAATTCTCAAAACGTGATCAATGCCGTAACTGCCGCCAAAGCAAATAAAATGTTTGTTGTTGCCCTCACCGGAAAATCAGGCGGAAAAATGGCATCCATGGTTGACCTTGAAATCAGAACTCCTATGAGTCAATGGGCTGACCGGGTACAAGAAATTCACATTAAAATTATTCACTCGCTGATTCATTATATTGAGACGAATATTCACGGGTAGATTTTTTTCTCTTGACAAACATTTATTCTTTTTATTACCTTAGTGCCAGAATTAATCTTTCTGAATTAATTTCTCTGTGATTCTTTCTGAATCATAAAACGATCCGCTTTACTCAAGACGATTTTATTAAATAACTGAATGGATTTTGAGATCCCTGAAGTGTTTGCATTTCGATTGAATTCTGCAATATCTATAATCTTGAAGTCGCAAATTGCGATATCAGGTTTGAGCTCCAATTGCAGGTTAAATTTGCGCTTTAGTCAATCAGAAAAATTTGAAATCACAAAATGTGACCACGAATTCATGCTGGAGAAATTTCATTTTTTCTATACAAATAATAATCATTCTGGAGTAAGATTCAAAAATTGGAGGTGCCAAATCGGCGCCTCCAATTCAGCTATTCAATACACGTAAAAACCAGTCATATAAAGCAACGCAGAGGTGGTCGCAAATTGCGACCACCTAAAAATCATAAAATCATGTCAAAATTAAAAAATGAAATAAACGAAGAAATTGTACTTCGGAAAATTTATCAGCTAAGAGGCAAAAACATAATGATTGATGCTGATTTAGCGGAACTTTATAGTGTATCCACCACCAAATTAAACGAACAGGTAAAAAGAAATATGCAAAGATTTCCGGTAGATTTTATGTTTCAGTGGCACTAGCACAAAAGGTAGTAAAATTATTAATCTAAAGATAAATCTAAATTACGCTGTCAAATTCTCCTTCTACATAAATTAGACTTTATTTGGAATCTTCATTTTTTTTATTATATTTGTTACTCACAGCAACTTAAGTTTACAATTCGTAAGTTAAAGATAAAATTTTCGATATCATACTACAAATAATGTAGACTGTTCGAGGTGTATATAAAAAGATAAGGCTGTCCTCGTTGATTTTTTCCTTTTAATTACAACATTCAACTAAAACCAAACTTATGATTTTTAAAACTTTTAACCCTTATAGATTAATTGGCTCACAACACTCCGCTGGATTGGATGCTATCGCTCTCGCTTTTGGCGCAACAGGAGTCCCAACAAATGACAATTTTGCGGCTGCGGTTGCTAACTATGTTGGAGGAATTTACTATCCACCTCTTCCACTATCTACTAGATTAAGTATTCAAATTCAGAGCACTGTTGCGCACTCAATGAATGGCTATTCGAATTCCATAATAAAATCTGACGCTGGTGGATATGCAAACCATCTGGGTCAGTATTACTTTATAAATAAAATGCTTAAAGATGTAACCAATTCTCCTCTTAATGAAATATTGGATATACTTTTAGATATTGAGGATAATGTTACAAAAGCTGAGCTCAGTATTGAAGATCAAATCCCGTTACTTATAGCGCTTGAAGTTGGTAAACAAAATATCACTTATTGGCTACCAAAGATTACAACGCCTGGCAATTGGGCGATATTTTTTGATACCAATTCAGCAATTAATACCTCCAATATTCCGTTTTGGGTATCCGCGAGTATGGAAGGTATCCTTTTAATGGCGAAAAAATCAACTACATATCCATTAATTGACGGTACTACAACTCCAAATGCAGGAGTAGATTTGGCTTCTGCTTTATGCGGTGGCATCGCTACTGGAGCAGGTAAAGTGATCTATCGCATTATTAGACGAGACAGTATATCAAAACAAAGAAGTATAGATGGCTGCGGTTGTTAAGCTATGAAAATTTAAGATAATGCGAGTAATTCAAAGGCCCGTCGAAATAGATCGTAGCAGAGGTTTTACTGCACAGTTTATTCCTGATGAATATTTTTATATTCTAAATTACGAAGCATATTTGGTGAATTTTACGCTAAATATTAATGGTAGTGACGTACCTTTCGCGTTTTTTCAAGATAAAAGGTCTCTAATAATCAAGTGTACCGTTTCTGGCATTAACTGCATGAATACTGTAGGGGTTTCTGCATTTGGCAAACACATAACCTCAATTGAATATGCCGAAGGATTTACTTTAATCGGTTTTGAAGATGGAAGAATATTAAAAGTACTTGGCACTGGTGGGACTGGACAAAACATGTTTAATATTACTGCAAGTTCTGGAGGTTTTGCCGTCGCCAACACGGCACTTCAAAGCTATTTGGTAGGTAGTCATAAATTTCAAAAAAAAATTCTAGATATCGTCTATATAGGTGGTAAAACTCTAGTTTGCTTTGAGGCAGGTAAAATTTTGAAAGTAAATGGTACTGGTGGATCGGGTTATAACGTTTTCGCAATTACTGAGTTTTTGAATGGCTTTTCAAGCGTTCCTGGATACAATTACTATTCCGGATATGAAAAATTAGATTCTGATGTAACCAATATTACAACGGTAGCAGCCTATACTCTCATAGCCTTCAAGGATGGAAGACAAATCAAAATTGCTGGCACTGGTGGAACAGGAGCTAATATGTTCAAAATTATTAAAACAAATTATGGTTACTCGTCCGTACCATGGACTTATATTCTCTGGGGTAGTCATAAGTTTAATTCTTACATTATAAAAAGCTTAGTAGTTGGTAATAATACTTTTTTCTGCTTTGCGGACGGAAGAATAATGAAGATATTAGGTGCAGGTGGGACGGGACAGAATATGTTTAATATCACCCAAACGTCTAACGGATTTGCAACCTACGGTCCAAGTACACCATATCTTCTAGGTTCCTACAAATTTCCACACAACCATTTTGCATTTGACATGAAGTATATAAATGGATTCACATATGTTTTGATAAACGGAGATTTTATTTTGAAAATTTTAGGCACCGGTGGTACTGGATTTAATATGTTCAATATCGCATATGGACTATCCACCGGGTATATAAATAATTTATACTATAATGCTGGCGGTGGTTTTCCTTGCTATCTTTTTGGTGGTCAAAGATGGACTACCAACATAACATATATTCATCAATTGACTCAGATTGATGATTGGATTATTGTCTGTTACTGTCGTGAAGATGGTATGCAATTTGTAACAAAACTGAAAAGCGTAGTCAATGGTACTAGTTTTGTAAATATGTTCGGTACACATTCTGCGACCTCTGGCTTCTCCATTGGCGTGATGACATCAGACGGTAGCTCTACATCAGCGTTTTTGTGTTGCACATAACACAAATAAAATATCCCTATGAAGAAACAGGTCATTTTAGTTTTTTTCTCTATAAATTTTATTTCGGGGAATGCCCAGACTTTTTTGGGAAATTATAATAAGGCAGTCTCTCTTTCCTTAGGGGTGTTGCATATTCCCAGACTTTCGTGGACACCTACCATTATAGCTGATTATTATCAAAATACGGGTCCAGTAATTGCCGGTGGTATTGACCTAAGTGATACAAACAATAACAGTCATATTTTATACGTACGGTACGGATCATTGAACAGCTATCAGGATACTATTATTTATCCTGCCCTTTATCCGCAAGATATGGATACTTTGTATGGTCTTGAAGGTAGAGCCGAATTAGTTTCTTTAGGATATTCATGGCAACGCTATTTTGGCAATAAACTTTGGTTACAGCCATTTACACTTCTTGGTAGCGAATTACTCTTGCAACATCGAGAAACTCAAACTGGATATTACGATGCTAGCTGGTCTAGCGTGGTACTTCCTTATATTGTACCCAGTTATACTATTCTATCATTTAATTTAAGATGTGGAGTTGGATTTAGTCATAAAATCTCAGCTAGGATAACTTTATTTGAGCAAGTTGAAGCCGGTACCATGATTTTTCATAGTTCTGGAACAGGTATCGCATTTTCACCTTTACATGATTCACCTACATTAATATTGTTTCAAGCAAGTTTTGGGTTCACGTATAAACTTAGCTGAACAAGTTTTCAATTATTTTTTTTGGTTGCTCCAATCTTTTGGTTACCTTAGCTCTGAAATTGTTAATCTGGCAAATTCATTTTTGGTCACTACTTGGCCATAAAACGCAATCCAAATTACTCAAGACGATTTTATTAAATAACTGAATGGATTTTAAGATCCCTGAAGTATTTGTATTTAGATTCAACTCTGTAATGTCTATTAACTTGAAGTCGCAAATTGCGGTATCAAGTTTGAGTTCTAATTGCATGATAAATTTGAGCTTTTGTCAATCAGAAAAATTTGATATCACAATCTGTGACATCAAGTTAATGGTAGAGATATTTCATTTTTTCTCTATAAAAAATAATCGTGCTGAATCGAGATTCAAAAATTTGAGGCATCAGATTGTCACCTCAAATTTAGCTAGTCAATACGCAGATAACCCAGTCATATAAAGCAACCCAGAGGTGGTCGCAATTTGCGACCACCTCTAAAAATCATAAAAAAATGGAAATCAACACAGCGGAGTCAAGGCTAACAGATGAATTAGTGATTAACAAAATTTATTTCATCAGAGGTCAAAAAGTAATGATCGATGCCGATCTGGCAGAGCTTTACGATGTGCCTACCAAAAGGCTCAATGAACAGCTAACAAGAAATTTAGATAGGTTTCCCGAAGACTTTGCCTTTCGGCTGAATCAGAATGAATATGACAACTTGAAGTCGCAAATTGCGACTTCAAGTTGGGGTGGTAAGCGAAAGCTCCCTTATGCATTTACAGAACTAGGAATTGCTATGCTTTCAAGTGTTTTGAACAGTAAAAAAGCAATTCAAGTCAATATCGCTATCATGCGAATTTTCGTTTCGTTCAGACAAACGAACAAGGAAATTCAGGAAATAAAATCAATGCTTCAGGCAATAAGTCGGGAAACAAATGGAAATACGAAAAGCATTGAACTTCTATTTGAATACATGGATGAAGTCATGCAAACTAAAGAAGAAATAATATCAAAACCACCACGAAAACAAATCGGGTTTAAAGTTCCTAAATAATTTGATACCATAGGAACATCGAAGTCTCCAGAGGTGGTCGCAAATTGCGACCACCTCATTTATAGAATTCATTTACTGTCTTGAAAGATCAAGACAAAACGATCCCCAGTATTCAAAACGATTTTATGAAAACAACTTATGTTAGTAAAAACTTATGGTTGCGCGGTCTATGGCATTGAAGCTATTCCAATTACCGTTGAAACAAACATTGGCAAAGGCATTAATTTTTTTATTGTAGGTTTACCCGACAGCGCTATTAAAGAAAGTCATCAGCGCATCAAGGCTGCTTTTACAAATTCTGCATTCAAATATCCCATGCAGGAGATTACTATCAATCTGGCGCCGGCTGATATTCGCAAAGAAGGATCAGCTTATGACTTAACCATTGCAATTGGAATTTTAACAGCCAGCGGTCAAATATTAAGTGATGAAGTAGATAAATATGTCATCATGGGTGAACTCTCTCTTGATGGAAGTCTTCAATCTATTCGCGGATCTTTGTCTATTGCAATTAAGGCAAGAGAACTGGGCTACAAAGGTTTTGTATTGCCCAAAAAAAACGCCAACGAAGCCGCTATTGTTGATGGAATTGATATCATTGGAATTGAAAACATTCAAGAAGCAGTTGATTTTTTCAATGGCTCGCACAACATTCAACCAACCCGCTTTGAACATGTCAATGCAGATCATTGCACACTGAATTATCTTATGGATTTTTCAGATGTAAAAGGGCAAGAACATGTGAAGCGTGCATTGGAAATTGCTGCTGCAGGTGGTCACAATATTCTTCTTGTCGGTCCGCCGGGTTCAGGTAAAACTATGCTTGCAAAACGGTTGCCTACTATTCTACCTCCACTTACGGTTGATGAAGCACTTGAAACAACAAAAATTCATTCCGTTGCCGGATTAGTGGGTGCAAATCACGGCCTGCTCATGACAAGACCATTTCGTTCTCCGCATCATACGGTTTCAGATGTTGCATTAGTAGGAGGTGGCTCAAATCCAAAACCCGGAGAAATTTCACTTGCCCACAACGGAATTTTATTTTTAGATGAATTGCCTGAATACAAAAGGCAAGTATTAGAAGTAATGCGTCAGCCACTTGAAGATCGGGTTGTCACCATATCACGCGCCAAAATGACGGTTGAGTATCCCGCGGGGTTTATGCTCGTTGCATCTATGAATCCATCACCTTCCGGAAATTTTTATGATGCTAATGATCCAAACTCTGATCCTGAAATTGTGGTAAAAAGATATCTGCAAAAAATTTCAGGTCCGTTGATGGATAGAATAGATTTGCATATTGAAGTGCCTGCAGTAAAATTTGAAGAGCTATCTGATGTGCGCAAAGGAGAGAGCAGTGAAAGAATCAGACATCGGGTAATAGCCGCAAGAAATTTGCAAGCGGAACGATTAAAAGAGTACAAGGGAATATATTATAACGCACAACTCAGTTCACAATTGCTTGAAAAATATTGCAGCATTACAGATGCCGGACAAATGCTATTAAAAAATGCCATGGATAAAATGGGCTTATCTGCCCGATCGTATGCGCGAATATTGAAAGTTTCACGCACCATTGCAGATCTTGAAAATGCACCGGACATTCAACCACATCATTTGGCTGAGGCTATTCAGTATAGAAGTTTGGATAGAGGTGGATGGTTAGGATAAGTGGATAACTAGTCCTTTAAATGAATTTTCAACGTCATCTTGACAAGCCTATTTAAAGCCTTGATTACGCTGCAAAATAATGCTGAATGCGTGGTCACATCTGGCTGTGCCGCTTTTTTTTGAATGTATTGTTCATTCACTGAATTTGTTATCTTTACGGTCAAACACCGAAACTATGGACCGTCGTTCACTACTTGTTCCGCATGATTTTACCGCCGTTGGTGATAACGCGTTGAATTATGCAATCTTACTGGCTAAGGTAATTGGAGCAGATGTTGATTTGCTACATGTTGTTAAAGATGAAAAAGATCGCACTAAGGTAACAGCGCAGTTTGAAAAAATCATCAGCAATCTGAAAGACAAACCGGCCGAAGTGAATGTGAGATATCACATTAAATCAGGTACTATTTTTACTGATATCGCATCAAAAGCGGCTGAATTAAAATCAACCTTAATTATCATGGGTACACACGGAGCCGTGGGTATGCAAAAATTATTTGGCTCGTTTGCAATCAAGGTAATCACTAGTACATACGTGCCTTTTCTGGTTGTTCAACAAAAATATACCGGTACTGATCTTTCAAAAATTGTTGTGCCTATTGATGAGTCACAAGAGAGTCTGCAAATTGAACAGGTAACCAGTGGTATGGCAAAAATGGCAAACTCAGAAGTACACATTCTCACTGAAAAGAAAATAGACAGTAATCTAAAACTAAAGTGCGCAGTGCATAGCGGATTGATTGCAAAACAATTCAAAGAAAAAGATATCCGTTACGTTGCTCAAGTAATACCTAAAGTAAAAGGCTTTTCAAGTGATATTGTGGAGTACGCATTAAAAGAAAAAGCAAATCTTATTGCATTCTCATATCACAGTGACAGTTTGCTGCCACAGTTTGACACCTTTGCCCAAAGCTTGATCACAAATAAATCAGGTGTACCTGTGTTGATTGTGAATTCAAAAGAGGCGGGTAATTATTTCTTCTAAAAATCTTGATTGATTTTTTTTTCTGGTAAAAAAATTCTTTGATTAGAATTAAAACAATTCTTCAAGACTATTTTTTGATCCGCGCGGCTGAAATTCAATGCGCAATGTTGATCGTTCACCAATACCCAACAAAGTTGCTGCACCACCGCCATTACCCGGTGTGCCTTTATTGATGGCTATTTCAAGCAAGCCATTCTCGTTGAATAATGCCAACTTTTCTCCCATTGGAACATCATTATATGTATCAGATATCTGATCAATATAATATCCTGAATTTTTAAAATAAAGAATAAAAGGATGCCCCTGCCCTACCGTTTCAAAAAGTTGTTTTGTGATGTTTGAAATTGCATTGCCGTATTTATCTACATGCGCAACAGCACCTTTGATCAGATTTTTTTCTACCACCGGTTGCGGCACAAATACTTGTTTTAACTGAGTCACCTCTTCACCTATTTTATCCAATGAATCACCCGCAAGTATTTTTTGAATGGCAGGAACATAAATAGATTTATTGGCATTTTTCAATTCTAAGCCCGCAGCACTGAAATCAATTCTGATAATTGATTCAGCCTGCTGATAATTATCAATCAAAGAAAAAATTCCATTGTCACATCCAACAAAATAATGGCCTTGCAATTTCATTACTACAGGGTATAAATTGCGATCAGGATTACCAATGTTTATCACAGGCAAACTATCAACACATAAAAAATGAACTGTACCTTTAGGGTAAACCTGCCAACAATTATTGATGCAATAAGCTGCCTGAGCAATATTAAACGGCTGAATTAAATGAGATACGTCAATAATTTCAATACTCTTCACCGCTGAATACAATAAGCCTTTCAGATTGGCAACATAATGATCAGCCAGCCCCAGGTCAGATGTCAGTGTGACAAGTTTCATCTCGTTTTTATCACTGTGACCGTGATCTGATCACAGAAGTTTTGAAAAATCCGTATTTTTACCAAAAGTAGTAAAAAACAAGATACTCATCATTTCAACAAGAACTTACCTTGCACGAGAAAATAATTGAAATAACCGGCATTGCGCCAATTGAAATATTTGGAGTAAACGATCAGAAACTGAAAATAATCAGAAAGTATTTTCCAAAACTGAAGCTCGTTGCTCGTGATAATTTGATCAAAGTTTCAGGCGAAACTGAGGTTATAGAACAGTTTGAGAAAAAACTTGAACTGATGATTCGGCATGTCAACAGATATAACGCTTTAAGTGATGGCAATATTGAAACACTTTTACTTCAGAAAGATGATACCGCATCATATCTTGAAGAAGGAGATGTGATTGTTCATGGCAACGGGGGAAACCAAATCAAGGCACGCACACCTAATCAGCGCAAACTGGTTAAAGCTTGTATTGAGAACGACATGGTATTTGCCCTTGGACCGGCAGGAACAGGAAAAACATACACCGCAGTTGCACTTGCTGTGCGAGCGCTAAAAAACAAAGAAGTTCGACGCATTGTTCTTACCAGACCGGCGGTTGAAGCCGGTGAAAATCTTGGATTTCTTCCCGGCGATTTACGAGAAAAATTGGATCCCTACTTGCAACCACTTTATGATGCATTGCGCGATATGATTCCAACTGAAAAACTTGCAGAACATTTAGAGAATGGTGTCATTCAAATTGCTCCACTTGCTTTTATGCGCGGACGAACCTTAGACAAAGCATTCGTCATTTTAGATGAGGCCCAAAACTGTACCTATAGTCAATTGAAAATGTTTCTCACCCGCATGGGAGCCTCTGCAAAATTTGTAATTACCGGTGACGCAACCCAAATTGACTTGCCCAGAAATCAAACTTCAGGGCTGAATGAAACCATAAAAAAACTTAGCGGAATCAGTGGCATTGAAATCATTGAATTAGATGAACACGATGTGATAAGACACTCACTTGTTAAAAAAATAATTCGCGCTTTAGGAGAAAAATAAATCAAAAATAAATACAAACATGAAAGCTATCATCACCACCAACAAAGGAATTATGTCTGCAGATTTATACGACAAAGAAACACCTATCACGGTAGAAAATTTCACCAAATTAGCTAAGTCAGGATTTTATAACGGACTCACCTGGCACCGCGTCATACCAGATTTTGTCATTCAAGGTGGATGCCCAAAAGGCACAGGCAGCGGCGGACCCGGCTGGACTATTCCCTGTGAAGTAACTGCAGAAAAACAATATCATGACCGTGGAGTACTTTCTATGGCACACGCCGGACGCAATACCGGAGGATCACAATTTTTCGTTTGCCACAGTCGTCGCAACACGGCACACCTTGACGGCAATCACACATGCTTTGGCATCGTAACAGAAGGACTTGATGTACTTGACAGCATACGCCAAGGAGACAAAATTGAGAAGATTGAGATTGTGGAATAGGTGGTACTGATTTGGGGTTGGTGCTATTCGTACCAATTTTTTTAGTAGCGATACTCAGTGTTGCCAAATTTTTTTTTGTGATGTGAGCTGAAGAATTGATATTCTAGGTGGAACAATAATGTCAACATTTATTCCATTAGTGCAGTAGAGGTGTACTCAACAAATAGTGGTACCTGTCTTTCAAAAAAAATCAATCATTATGATTTTTACTTATCTTCGTCTCAACTCAAAAAAAACTTATGCGTTACTTAATTCTATCATTACTATTATTCCCTACACTAATTTTTTCTCAGGAGGTTGTATATGGACCGGCAGTCGCTTATAAAGACAAACCCGGTCTCGCTTTCGAGATAGTTGGCGTGGATGACGAACATATCGTTATCACATCCTATGCTCCGAACGGAACTAAAAGTCCTATTTATGTTTTTGATCGCAATCTTAAATTATTGCGTGAAGGAGAAATTGAATCAGGATATTTTTGGAAAGGATATTCCACCTATAATGTCTCAAAAAATCTGATGCTTGCCGGAGATAAAATAATTGCATTCTACGGAAATCGTGTTGGCAGTGCTGCATATTTTTATTATGACGTTTTTGACTTGACAACATTTGAGGCAATATCACAGGAAAATGAGATACTGAAATACGAATACCCTGCCATGGTGTTCGCTCCAGCAATTAATGTAGATATTTATGAATCAGGCGATGGCTGGGTGGCGGATATCTCACTTTTCGGAAAGCTTGGTAATCCAGGGACAACTATACACCAAGTGGCAACTATTTCACCCGATCTTACGGTAAAGTTAACGAATGAATTTCTGCATGAGAATCCGGTCACCGAAGGATGGACTACCAAATTTGGTCGCACAGACGATAAGGGCAATAACATTTTTTTGGCTAATAATGATACGGATGGCAAGCTGATGTACGCAATAATTTCTGAGAACGGATACAGTGACAAAAGAAGTTTTGATTATGGAATAAAACAAGTTGATCATGTTCTGAAAGAATTAAATAACACGGTATGGTCGGCTGGAATTTATGCAAATGACAAATCCGATTACAACAATATGAAATATGATGGCATTTTTCTTTTTAGTGAATCAATGTCTGAGCCCAAACTGATACCATTTTCTGACCTTCAACTTACAGATGACTTCAATGAAGCAATGAACACTTCGCTGTCAAAAGAGCCAGAACTTAATTTAGCTTCGGATGGTGAAAATATTTTCCTAATGGTTTCAAACAATATTAATGAAAAAGGCGGCCGCATGTTAATTGTTAAGTACCACAGCACAACAGGAGAAGTAAGCTCCCGTGTTTTCAAAGCCGAATCAAATAAATTTATAATAAATAGTTTTTCATACTGCAAAGACGGTAAACTTAACATATTAATCAGCGATTACGATTACCAAGCAGTTTATGCATCCAATGCAGTCATTGAAACCGATTTAAATTTTCTGAAAGTGAGCTGTAGCGATTTAACTACTCAGGAGAAAACTCCCGTAGACTTGTCAAAATTAACGGATGACAAATATTCCACGATGTACATTGGTTATCCATCAAAAGAAGAATACTCAAGTCCCAACAGCGGAAGAATTTCAATTTTGATTGGAAGAAAGAACTTCCGACTGATTGATTTTCGGTTTTAATTGATCACGAATGCAATTGATTTTGAATCCCCACTTACGCAAGACTTCCAGCAGATGTCGAGTGTGTACCTTCTGTATCAACTCACCTTCGTAGCGTTTCTGAGAATCGTTTCTTTTTCATATCCAATTGTTGTTAAATTTACTAATTTACAATTGGTGCTGAATGATGGGGAGGAGACAATGCTACTTAGAATATTCGGCAACCCTTCTCTTTATTTCAGACATTAACATTATCAACTTATCTCGTTGCTCTTCAAACGCTTCTTTACTGATTGTAAAATCTTCCCTGGTTAGAATTAGGTACTTTCCTTTATCCGTAAATTCATATTCTATACCTTTCAAATCATCAGGAATTTGGACTCCATAGTCATTTGAAAAATAGGTTATCCAGCCTAGGGGAGGCCAAACCTCTAAAGGTTTAAACTTATCATTAAACGCCGGAAGATTTATTGTAACCGCCCCTTGAGAAGGGCTGAAATACTCCACTAAATTCTTCAAAAGAGATCCATACCAATCAAAGTTATGCTCAATTGTTTTATTAACACTGAAAATCTTGAAATCCTGATATTCTTTTGACCCTAGTCGTGTGAATACCGCAAATTGTTGTTTGTCTTCGAAGTGAAATTCCAAGAGTAATAAAAATCCATATGGTCTAGAATACTCTTTTGTGGGAATTGGTTCACCATCATTATTAAGGATATCTTCTTTAAAGGATTGGATAATTAATTGATTGAAGTATTCAATACTCATGGATTTGTTAGTAGGTTGAATGTGAAGTTTTTTTCTGTTGTTTCCCTTTACGTATGTAGGGTTCAAAAATGCAGAATCAACTTTCGAAAGTTGAATTAGAATTTCGGTGAGAGTAGTTGAAATTTCCGAAATCTTAAGTTGCTTTCCCTCCAAAACACATCCAATATCAAAAATACTTTTGGCCATTTAAGGAATGATTGTTACTTGTGGTACATACACCACTTCAATATTTTTAATTAATTGTGAAGTTGTCAAATTATCAAATACATATCTAATCCCCTTAGCTCCCAACTCTGTTGATACTTCCCACTTTATATGGCTACCTCCAGCGGCATCCACTTGGCGTTGAGCTTGGTCTAGAATACTTTGCACCCTTGAATTATTGTGTATCTCAATCGTTGCTCCGCCTAATCCATCATCAACCTCATTAAAAATAGAACCACCATGTCCATACTTTCTATCTATTAAGGTCCCATCAGATGCAACATTGTCAAAACTTACTCCGTTTTTATCAAAACTCAACCCTGCATCTCCACTAGCTTCAGCCTGATACTGTTTAGCATTCTTTAAAACAAATGATTCATTTCCTTCAGACGGAGTAGGAAACTTCTTATGAGATATTGTTACTCCTGATGTGCCTGAATCAGATGTTCTTTTTATAGCATCAAGCACAGCTTCTGGGTCATCCCATTTCATAGGTAAGCCGTTAGAACCAGTTTTAAGACTAGGTGCTTTTAAGATGTTTTCAATGTCGGTAGCACCTAATCCGAGGTTATTGTTTTTGGATAGATCATCAAATTTCGTGAGGAAGTTACCGTTTGTTCTAAGGCCTGCTGGGATAACGTCTTCTCCCAAATCATAATACCGTTTCCACGCTTCAATCAACTCAGGTTTCTCTTGAATTAACGCTGAAAACTCCGGGTGATTATCCATATCAGCTTTTAGCGCGTATAGATCGCAATCCTGATTAAAAGCAATCAGATGGATTTTGACTAATAGTAAAAAGAGTAGTTTTTTCATGAGTTAATCACAATCAAGGTGTTTTATATTTTCTAAAATTCCGGTATTTCGTCTGATAATTGGTGCAAAATTGGCATCACTTAATTTAATCCATTCTCCCCCTCGCGCTCGACTTCCAACGGATGTCGAGTGTGTACCTTCAGTCTCAACTCACCAAGGTAGCGTCTCTGACGCGGGTTATAATTCATTACATTCACTCTGCAAATTTATTTTAGTTTGCAATTCTTTCAACTTTAACTTACGTTAAATTTTTCGCACCTATTTTGTCTGATTGAAGTTCATACAAATTACCAAGGGTATCCAGGCAATATATTTTACCTTCTCTCACTTGCAAATTTTCTTTACCTCCACGCAATTGTTGCCCTTTACTTTTGTCAAATTCAAACTCATGAAAGTCAACAATTTTCTCAGACGCTGGATCAAAGACACCTACAAAATTAGTCTCCGCTAAAAAATAGATTTTGTCATCATATAAAATTGAAAAACCAACAGAAAACCAGCAACGGTCACCTTCACTTATACCTTTAATAGCCTTTAGCTGAGATTCAATGCTGATGTCTTTGATAATTTCACCTTTCAAAACATCAACCTCAATGTAGCGCTGTGAAAAAAGTCCAACATAAATATGTGGTGCGCCTTTTTTTGCGTAAAGTTGCCGTGGGAATTTCGCATCTGGCAAGAATCGCTTCACATCACCGCTATGAATATCTAAAAGTAAAATTGCACCACTGTTTAATGTGCAAACCAATGTGTTTTCATGTATTCCACAAAACTCTGAAACTTGATACGGTTTTTCGATGTTGCCATCAAGCCAGTTATTTAAATCACTCAAATTAAATTTTAAAATTTCTTTATTGATTAAAATACTTCTTACTTTGATAAATTCTGAATCACCAACACCATCAACTATGTATTCATTAAAAATATACTTGCCAAATTGATGTGTGTCGGAAATAATGCAGTTTTTTTTACAATCTAAAAGGGCATATCTTTGAGGTGACTTAGAATATACCAAAAGATATGGGGGCTGAAACCTCAATATTCTGTCTTGCAGGAACTCAAACCCATTTATTGTTTTACTCCTATTAAGACTATCTAATATTATTCTATTTGAATTGACTTCGAGTACACTCGCAGAATCAATTATTGTGCAAAGAACCTTCCCACTGTGAAACTCCGCGATGTCACTATGATCAATTATGAAAGAATCAATTGCTACATCGAAAAAAGTGACATTTCTGTATTTAACTTTAGCCTTCAACTTAATAGACCTGAATAAAACTAAAAATTTGATGATCAAGAGATATGGTTTCACTATCCATCATTATTTTAAGATCTTCCCAATCATCAATGAAATCAATTTGATTTTCTTTTTTTATTTTGGTAAAAACATTCGGATTGGACTCAAAAATGGCCTTAGCATTGTTACTAATCATATTCTTAAACTTCTGAACCTGACTTGCTTTTGACACGCCTGAATTTGCTCTGAAATAGTATTTAATTTGACTGATATCTGTTATTTCCTGGCTCGAAATATACGCTTTAAATTGATTATAGAAAGAGGTGCTAAAGCTTGTGGTGCTTGCATAATTTTTTGTTTCTACAAAAATTCTGACTCCATTAGCGTCTTCAAATAACATGTCAAACCTGAAATTTTCTGCATCATCTATGCCGGCCTCTAATCTCCCCCGCTGGCGCGAGCGTCACGCTCGTGCCTCACGCAAATGCCCGACCAAAACGAAAGCCCTAATTTCATTAAATCAGTTTTCAATTTTTGAACCCAAAATGTCTATTTCAACAACAGTGTCATCTCCAAAATAATTTCTTGCGCTGCTGTATCTCCAATCAATTGCTTTGAACACTAATCACTCTTCAACCGGGTTATTATGAATGTAATCAAATTTTTGTTTGATGACTTTGTTGCTGTATAATTCAATTGGCATATTATCATGTTGCCATACTTGAAATTTTTCAACATTTGATTTTGTTGATCCGGCTTCCTCAAACATTTTTAGCAGATATTCTTTTCTGCTCTCACGTGGGTTTTCTTTTATTGTTTTGATTAACATCCTAGATGTGTAACCTTTAAAATCCCGTATCAAACCACTTGGATCTTCATTTTTTGAACGAAATATCAAGTGTACATGATTTGGCATTATGCAGTAACAAAATAATTCAAGTCCTTTGTTTTTGCGACAATATTTAATACTGTCAATCAGAATTTCAAAATAGATTTCTCTCGTAAAAATATCCACCCAGTTGACAGTTGCAAAACTTATAAAATAGGCAGCCTCAGGTTTATGAAAACGATATTTAGTACTCATTGAAGGGGCAAATATAAATTCTATAGTTGAAATTCTAATAAGGCTTACGTAAGGCACGAGCGTGACGCTCGCGCCAGCGGGGGGGTTGGTTGATCAGTAAAGTATAGGTTTGACCAGGATTTGATTTTTTCGTATTTAGTAGACTTGGCTCTTGCAAAATTAACCAAGTGCAGATCACATCAAACTCTGTGCAAAAAAAATTTAGCCAAAGTATATTGAAGTTTACGGTAGTAGGTGCTTTTGGTTGCTGATGATTAGGGTATGCTTTCTAAACCATTCCAACATGCGAAAGAATTTGGGCTGGAGCGAAGACTCAGCCCTTCACTAAAATAGCAATTTAGACTTTCTGGAAGATATGCAAGGTATGTTTATTATCCAATTGATAAAGCTTATCGTTGGCGTATCGAGGCCGGTTGACGCCAATCGCAGCCTGATCAAATGAATGCATCCAATCGATTTCTTTGCTCACAATATTCAGAGCTAGAAGACAATCAAACGACCATTCAGGTCCTTTATCCTGATCTTTCATTTTTGCTGTTAAATAAAAATGATCTCCATCCAACGGGTTGTCCCAAACCGGATAAATGGAAAGAATTCCATGCTTGTCAAGAACAGCCTTCAGATCAGAAAATTTTGAGATACCTGTCTCCAAGTCTATTTCAAAATAAAATTTATGCAAGGCACCGATCAATTTGTTATTGGTCAAAATAAAGCTACTTGACCTTGGTATGAGGTCTTTCACAGCGTCATCAAAATGTAAATTTTCGATTGAGTTCCATGAACGATTTAGTTTTCCACTAGCAATATCCAAGGCTAGAATTTTATGCTCTTGCATAGCAACCAACAATTCATTATTGCAGATTCCCAGAAACTTTGAAACCTGGTATGGTTTTTCTTCTCGTTGGAATGTGTCGTAGTATGAACCCAAATCTGCAACACTAAATTGCCAAAGGGGTTGGGCGTTAAGAAATGAATATGTTTCTATCAAATTGAGATCAAAATTTTTCCTGAATAAGAATTTACCATGAACAAGATTAACAGTAGAGCCTGATTTTATTCTATTAATCTCTTTTATAGAAATATTTAGAATAAATGTATTTCTTTCGTTATTCTCCTTCTTAGACAACAATACATAGTCATTTTCAAAAAGATGGATAAAAAAATCATTTATCACCACATTCAAATTTTCATCAAAATAAATTCCTTTGCCATATTGGTCATTTACGAAAAATTTTCCGTTAAATCGCATTTCTTGTAATTTAACTGGATGTTTGTACAAAACTTTATCGCTGTTCAAATAAATAACCTCATTAGAAGTGTTATATAGGCAATCCCCCTTTTCGTTAAGGGAAAACGAATTTACCGCAACTTTTCTATCAACTTCCTTGTACATTTCTATTCAACTTTAATTATTGCATTCAGTATAAAATCAATTTTGGACAATGTTAAATCATCAAGTGAAAATATTTGTAAACTCTCCTTAAGTTCAGAATTCATGGCTTCAAATATTTCTTCCGCCCTTGAAACAAAAACATTCTTCCACATTGTCTTCAAATTCTCTTCAGCGAGCTCCTTTGATGACCACCCGGCGCCCTGAAGCTTTTTGAAATGAGCAATCCATTGAAAGTCAATTAGGTTATCTATGTTTTGTAAATATCCATATATTAATTGATCTTGTGTTTCAATACTCAGACCACTGCTGGTAAAATCTACGTTTTTGAGTTCAACATATTTTTTACCTCCAAAAAAAAGATCATATTCATTGGTTCCAATTGGAAATGTTTTTCCAAAATCAACAATGTTTGTGATTTCGTTGGTTTTAATGTAGTAAAGTGTTTGATACATTTCTTCCACATTTCCATGAGCATTCATAGGAGTGACACCGTCAGCTCCAAGGCGTCTGATCCAATTATAGAATTTTTTTCCAGAGGTTGTTATGTCATAATGCAGGACAAAAAATTCAACCTGCCCAAGAAATTCAACCATACTATAGCGCGCGAGTGTATAACCTGAAGGAGTGCCGCAGGTCTCACAAGGAAGGATATTATTTTTACCAATTATAGTTGCTAATTCCTGACTCCAATTTGAAGGAAATTTATTTCTAAATATGGATCCCTCTTTCATCATTTCAGCAACCTTATTCAATGTTTTTGGATCAAGGGCAAATTGGGTTGTCCCGTTGAGTCCAGGAATAGCCTCACGAATGAATTTCCAACTGGCAATTAATTCAGGATTAGCTTCAATCGCAGAAGCGAGTGAAGGATTATTCGTTATGTCCGTCTTAAGGGCGTAATGGTCACAATCCTGTGCTGAAATAGCAAGCTGAAAAAACAAGTAAAGAAAAAACAGAAGACTTTTCATAATCAATTGCAATCTAAAATTTTAGCATACTCCAAAATATCAGCATTTTTCCTAAATGTCGCAGGAAAATTGGCATCACTAAGTTTAATCCATTCTTCAAAAATGGAAATATCTTTCAGAGCAATTTTAAAGGTATTGCTTCCTGTCAAAATATCGTCATTCAGTTTTATCAAAACTGCAGTCATATTTTGATTTGCTGAAAGATCATCCAGCTTAATTAAAACGTCAATATGATTGCTTTCATCAAGACTTGATATCCAGCTTTTCAAAGCGGAAAGATCATCAGAAAGTCGGGATAAAACATTTGCTTTTAAACCGGCACCTAAGGCTTGATAAAAATTTAGAATTTGATTGTACGTCATCCCTGTTCTGAATGCTTCTGAGAGTTTCATGGTAAAAAACTTGTGATAAGGTGTCGAGAAATTTTCAGCCAAATACGGTAAATTCACTAGCCTGCGAATCACAATGGACTCAACTAATTTCCATCCTTTAGCCAATCCAAATTGACCAATTTTGTATAAGCCGTTGAAAAGTTTAGGAACCATGGTTAATCCTCCTGCAAGATCAATTAGAGTTATCACATCATCAAAAGTATCCCAAATTTGTACAAATGAACTATTGACAAAACTTGGGTCTACTGAAACTTTATATTCATTAATAACTGCATCAACAGTTTGAAAAATTGCTGCCGCCAGTAGCAAACTAGCTCCTGCTGATTCAGGGGCTAAAGCAGCTGCAGCAGCCATAACAACGGGCTCTACCCACTCCATCGCAATTTGAAAATCCTCGTTCTCTAATGATTGTGCAAGACATATTCCATAGAATGCAGGGAGCAACATACGGTCACCTTTTTGATACCCCGCTGTGTTGTGATTTTCAACAAAAACGAACTCAACCAACTCATACGGATGCAGACTATATGAATTGTTGATGTGAAACACGTCGTACTCAACCGGTGAAAAGTTGTATTGATAATTATTGAAATTGTAGGGGTCTCCAGAAATTATTGCTGGGGTCGGTGGCATGATCGATTCTCTTAGTCTATAATTTTGCGTTACATTAAGTGTACCTCCGCTGAATTCAAACGGAATACTTTCTTGATTAGGATAAACAAAATAATTTTGATGCAATCCATCATTGCTTCCAAGCGACCAACTATCTGACACACCGGTATTACCAACTAATATAGGGAAATCTGCAAACGTAAATTCAATCACATACTCCTGTTGATCTGCAAGTAAAAAGTCTGAATTGTAAGGGCTCGCACCATTTGACGTCAAATAGCCGGAATTAGGGTAATGAGTACTGGAATATAAAATTGAATGATGCGCTGTTCCAATGTTGAGCGCGCTATAGTTTTCAATCACCATTAGAGCTAGACTTGAAAACGCCATCTGAACAGTCTGCAGATCCATTATATCAGTTGCATCCGTCCATTCTGACATCTGTTCCTGAATCTTTGCAAACCAGATACTAGTGCGAAATTCCGACAGTAATTGAATTTGATTTGATTTTGGAGTTGAAAGAATTAGATTGTTTAGAAGGTTTGATTTATAATCTGTATTGTACCATTTTGAATCATCTTTTACAACTGCATCTAATACTGCAATTCTTGCATTAATTCCAATATAAGCGAGTAACTCTATTGGACATGCAGATAGAAATTCAATTAATCGAGTTCCACTTCCAAACTCAACAACTAAATCCCATGTTTGGTAAAAATGGAATTTTTGATTATTTGAATATTTTATCAAGTTGACAATTTGGTTGTAGCCATTATTCTCATTCCAAAGCAATATCGCTATCGCGTTATTTCGATTTGTGTCTGACAACTCGTACATCTCATCTTGGCTTAACCCTCCAATGCACTGTCTAAATTGTGATGACTGATCAAGCGTAAACATTACATTGTTTAAATTATTGAAAAATCCTGTTTCAGACAAAGTGGTCAGTAAATCCATAGAGAATAAATCAAACGCAAAATCCAAACATTGTGCTGTCAACTCTTGCCTGTAATCAACATAGTCCATAAATTCTCTGAGAAAATCACAGTAGAAATCATAAAGAAATGGATTATGTTCTATGCGGTTTCCTTCCTGTAAAAATGTTCCTTTATATTGATCAAAGTATTGCTCGTCCCATACTCCTCCATTCATTTCATTAGTCCAGTTATTAAAATGAATGGTAAAATCGTAAAAATAAGTTTCATGTCGCTTAGCCATCTCAGCTATTTTAACCAAAACAAAAATTTCTGGTTGTGCTGAATGTCCAAATTGCAGGTTGTCATTTATTATCCAGAACTCAAAATTCGAAAAATCCATTTGTTCACCACTAAACACATCGTTATTTAGATTAAATGCCATACTGTATACGGCAGGATTCGCACTTCCAAACAAACCTAAAGTCTGCAAATCTTCAGACCTCGTTGATGGCATTATTTTATCTCCACCAATTCCAAATCTAGAAATCTGAGTATAGAATTTGTATCGCATAATCATGGGTTGCCCCATATTATAACCAGGAAGCAAAACTGAGTAGGAATTATCATCACTTGATACCGTAATTGTGTCACTGAAATATCCATTGACAGAGGAATAGTATCCATGAAAAATTCCATCTGAAAATTTAGCTCGATATTCTATCCCATTTGGATCTACAAATGCAAATAGAGTCCCTGGAATTATATCTTCATTATAATCATGAGCCACTCCATGAGCAAATACTGGGTCAAAATTTTTAGGTAATACAATCCTCTCAAGTGTCGGTGTCAAGTAAGCAAAATAGATACCTTCCCCAAAAATTGAAAAATTATCATCTTGAAGTAACAGTAATATATGCTCCCCCCCCTCCTCATCATCCAAAAACGAAAATGCCGGAAGCGGTGAGTGAATGTGTTGCCACTGTTTTTGTGTGAGGTGTGTCCCCCCTGAGTAGTCAAGCAGGTTGAGGGTTGTGGCTTGAGCAATTTGAGGGAAGGTGTGTTCCAACGAAAAAATTCCGTGAGCTAATTCGTGGGCGGCTGTGATGGCGTTTTCTCCGGCTTTTAAAAATCCAAGTGCTTTGCCGCGTACCATGTAGCCTTCTAGTTCGGCTTCGTAAAATTCTGGTATGATGAAGAGGTAATATTTGTTTTGATGATCGGCTGAATCACTCTCAAAATATTGCTCGCGCAGCAAACGCATTTCATCTGAATAGTGTGACACCAAACTGATATCACCATTCTGAAGTTTGCCGTCAGCGTTGAGATCCCAGGTAGTTGAGTTGTAATTTTCTGCTATGGTTACGTTGAATGTTACGTTTGCCTGTGCGTAAATTTCGTTGAGTTGATTTTCTATGTTTTCTATCTGTGAAAGTGTCGCTCCGTTCACCGGAACAAGCACCACATCAAATGAAATTTCTTCCAATACTTTCACCCATAATTTTCCAATGCGCAGTTCATTATCTTTTGCGTAAACGTAGCATGAACTGCTCATGCCATCAAGCAGAATTTTGTAGGTAGTGTCATTGATTTCTTCTGCGGTGAGTTGTCTCTCTGATCCGTTTTCAAGTGCAACAAAACTTAAACCGCTAAGTTGATTTTCACTTTTGATGCTTGCAATGACATAATCACTTTGATCAGGAGCCAGAGATTTATAGGCAACAAAATAATTAGTAGAATCAATCAAGCGAATCACTTCATAATTACTGATCCATGCTGCGTATTCTTTTTTATCAAAACCAAATTCTTGTTCATCGTACGCTTCAAAATCAACACGATAATCTTTGGTTGCCGCAAGATAATCTGAACTGTAAACAAGCGTACTATACACGCTGTATGTGCCGTCAGCATTGAAGGTGTAGATCATGCCTTCGTCATCTTGAATAATGATGGGTTCACCGTTTTGAAAATTAAAACTCTGGGCAACTCCATCAACCCAAACGGTAATTGAAGTAGAATCATTCCATGAAAAATCAGTGATGGTTTCATCAACAAAATAATCGGGCTGCGGAATCACGTTTTCATAAATCCACTGATCCATGCCTTGGGTAATGGCTTCCACTTTTCCGCTTCGTACCATCAGATATTCATCCACCAGAATATCATCAAATTTTACGCGCAGATTAATGAGCGCAAATCCAACTTGAATTTTTCCTGTTCCGCTATAATGTCCGGGTTGTAAAACAGGATCAAGTGGTTGAATATCGGTGACCAACATTTCAAATTGACCAATGGTAAAAGTCATGCCGGCTATGGCGTTGGTAAGTGGTGTGATGGTTGCATCAAGGGGTGGTGTGGTGGTGCTTCCGCAAGCATAATCAGGTACAGGTTGTGTAGTGAAAACTGAAACATTGCTCCACTCACTTTCAAAATCATCATCAATGCAACCTTTCACTCTGCACTCATATTGTGTAGCTGGTTCAAGCTGATAAATTTTTAATTCACCCGTTGTTGATTCATACGGAAACCACACGTAATTTGGATTTCCGGTTTTGCGCAGCTCTAATTTATAGTGTAAAAGTTGATGAGACATTCCACCACGCATACCCCACGCGGGTTCCAATGCCGTTTGAGTTTAATGTGAGTGTGATACCATCGGCTACAGATGATGCAATATTCCCGTAGGTAAATGTGCAGACAGATGAATAACCATTGTTTCTAAAAAAATCATGTCCATCCATATCCTGCGCGCGAACTCTCCAGGCGTAAGACATACCAATTTGCAACTGCGGTTCGGTGATGCTGTAATTGATAAAAGTTTGATTGGTAATTTGCATGAAAATGGGCAGAGAAGAATTCACTACCTGATTGGGGTCAGCACCATCGGGGCGAATTTCAAAAAGCTCAAACACGTATTGCGTTCCGCTGCTGTTGATAGAATTCATGTGAAGCGGCGACCACGAAAAAAACTATTTGCTGCGGATCAGTGGGTGAAATTTCATTACCACAAAAAGGAGTATTCAAAAGCGGAGGATCATTGAGCGAAAACCAAACCTAGGTACATGCATTGGGTCCTGACAAAACTGGTTGATTGGGATTAGTGAAATCAATTACTTCAACACAAATCATGCATGGCCCTCGGGCAGTGTCTTGTGCAATTGATACTGCGTAAAAAAATTCTCATCTGATTACTCATCGGATCAGCATAATCAGGCAGATAACTTGTATGCGGGGCACTAACCTGAACAAAAGTTTGAACGGGGTAGGTTTGGGAAAATCCTTTTTGTGAAAAGATAAAAAAGGAAATAATAAATAGTAGAAGATGAATATTAAATATCAAAGAAACTCTCCTTTGACTCCCCATCGCAATGGGGGCAATATTTACTATTTGATCTTTATTCTTCAATGCGCAAATTGATTATCAACAGATTAAAAAAAGTGCGAATTTAGAAAAAACTCCATGCATGCAGCATGGTGA
Source organism: Crocinitomicaceae bacterium (assembly GCA_016708105.1). Lineage (NCBI taxonomy): Bacteria > Pseudomonadati > Bacteroidota > Flavobacteriia > Flavobacteriales > Crocinitomicaceae > Crocinitomicaceae bacterium. The sequence continues at coordinate 1,012,187 of JADJGJ010000002.1, read as the reverse complement.
TAAAAAGTTTTCTAAAACTTTGATTTGCTGATAAAGGAGATATTTGCATTCCGACTCAAGCAATAGCGGAACGTTGGGACTTAGTGCTAAAAAAAAAAATATTTTACGGACAAAAAAAAATCCCCACCAGTAAAACTAGTGGGGATTTAAAAACCGGCATCAACATACTCTCCCGCCCTTAAAAGGGAAGTACCATCTGCGCAAGTTGGCTTAACTTCTCTGTTCGAAATGGTAAGAGGTGGACCCAACCGCCATAGACACCGAAAACTTGATTCACCTGGCAGCCATGGCTTGCGTGAACTTATCCTTTTGGCAAACACCAAAAGAGGATACAATGTTTTGAATGTTTATTGATAATTATATCGAATACGATCGAAGTAGTGAGCCCGTAAAAGCCATTATAAGTCTACGGGTAATTAGTACTGCTTGGCTTTTCCCTCACGGGATTTACACCTGCAGCCTATCAACGTTGTCGTCTTCAACGACCCTTAAAAGATATCTCATCTTGAGGCGAGTTTCGTACTTAGATGCTTTCAGCACTTATCTCATCCATACATAGCTACCCTGCGATGCAGCTGGCGCCACAACAGGTACACCAGAGGTATGTCCACCCCGGTCCTCTCGTACTAGAGGTAGGTCCTCTCAAATATCTAACGCCCACAGTAGATAGGGACCGAACTGTCTCACGACGTTCTGAACCCAGCTCGCGTGCCACTTTAATGGGCGAACAGCCCAACCCTTGGGACCTTCTCCAGCCCCAGGATGTGACGAGCCGACATCGAGGTGCCAAACCACTCCGTCGATATGAGCTCTTGGGAGTGATCAGCCTGTTATCCCCGGCGTACCTTTTATCCTTTGAGCGATGGCCCTTCCATGCGGAACCACCGGATCACTATGCTCTACTTTCGTACCTGATCGACTTGTCGGTCTCTCAGTCAAGCACCCTTATGCCATTACACTCTACGCACGGTTACCAAGCGTGCTGAGGGTACCTTTAGAAGCCTCCGTTACTCTTTTGGAGGCGACCACCCCAGTCAAACTACCCACCACACAATGTCTCCCGTATACACGGGATTAGATATCAAGTAATCCAAGGGTGGTATTTCAACGACGACTAATCTACGCCTGGCGACGCAGGTTCAAAGTCTCCCACCTATCCTACACATGAATTACCCAATAGCAATGTGAAGCTATAGTAAAGGTGCACGGGGTCTTTCCGTCCCACTGCGGGTAATCGGCATCTTCACCGATACTACAATTTCACCGAGCTCATGGCTGAGACAGTACCCAGATCATTACACCATTCGTGCAGGTCGGAACTTACCCGACAAGGAATTTCGCTACCTTAGGACCGTTATAGTTACGGCCGCCGTTTACTGGGGCTTCAATTCAATGCTTCTCCGAAGATAACATCTCCTCTTAACCTTCCAGCACCGGGCAGGTGTCAGACCCTATACTTCATCTTTCGATTTCGCAGAGTCCTGTGTTTTTGATAAACAGTTGCCTGGGCCTATTCACTGCGGCTGATATCGCTACCAGCGTCTCTTCTCCCGAAGTTACGAGACCATTTTGCCTAGTTCCTTAGCCATGATTCACTCGAGCACCTTAGGATTCTCTCCTCGACTACCTGTGTCGGTTTATGGTACGGGCACTTACTACCTGAAGCTTAGAAGATTTTCCTGGAAGTATGTTTAGGGTCATTATCTCCTTGCCTAAAAGGCTCAGAGTACTATCAGGTTCAGCTCTTGGGTGGATTTTCCTGCCCAATCAACGCCTACACCCTTTAACGCACTATTCCGTCAGTGCGCAGACCTTTCACTCCTCCGTCCCTCCTTCGCAACATCAAGTGGTACTGGAATATTAACCAGTTTGCCATCGGTATCTCCCTTCGGATTAACCTTAGGTCCCGACTAACCCTCAGACGATTAACGTGGCTGAGGAAACCTTAGTCTTACGGTGAGCAGGTTTCTCGCCTGCTTTATCGTTACTTATGCCTACATTTGCTTTTCCATACACTCCAGCATACCTCGCAGTACACCTTCAACGCAGAATGGAATGCTCCCCTACCCATATAAATATGCCACATCTTCGGTACTATACTTATGCCCGATTATTATCCACGCACGATCGCTCGACTAGTGAGCTGTTACGCACTCTTTAAATGAATGGCTGCTTCCAAGCCAACATCCTAGCTGTCAATGCAATCGAACAACGTTAAAAACAACTTAGTATAGATTTTGGGACCTTAGACGATGGTCTGGGTTCTTTCCCTCTCGGACACGGACCTTAGCACCCGCGCCCTCACTCCCGAGTATATATTGCAGCATTCGGAGTTTGTCAGGGTTTGGTAGGCGGTGAAGCCCCCTAGCCCTATCAGTAGCTCTACCTCTGCAATACTCAACCTCGAGGCTGCACCTAAATGCATTTCGGGGGAGTACGAGCTATTTCCCAGTTTGATTGGCCTTTCACCCCTACCCTCAAGTCATCCGAAAACTTTTCAACGTTTACCAGTTCGGTCCTCCACCCCGTTTTACCGAGGCTTCAACCTGCTCAAGGGTAGATCACAAGGTTTCGCGTCTACCTCCCGTTAACTTTTTCGCCCTATTCAGACTTGCTTTCGCTTCGGCTCCGAGCCTTAAACTCTTAACCTTGCTAACGAGAAGTAACTCGTAGGCTCATTATGCAAAAGGCACGCCGTCATCCTTACAGACTCCGACCGCTTGTAAGCATACGGTTTCAGGTTCTATTTCACTCCGTTATTCACGGTGCTTTTCACCTTTCCCTCACGGTACTTGTTCTCTATCGGTCTCTCAGGAGTATTTAGCCTTACCAGATGGTTCTGGCAGTTTCAGACAGGATTTCACATGTCCCGCCTTACTCAGGATACTGCTAGGTATACAAACTATTTCAATTACAGGGCTATCACCTTCTTTGGCCAAATTTTCCAATTTGTTCTTCTATAATTTATATGTCCACAACGCAGTCCTACAACCCCAGTATTGCCGAAACAACACTGGTTTGGGCTGTTTCCCTTTCGCTCGCCGCTACTCAGGAAATCACTCTTGTTTTCTCTTCCTCCGGGTACTTAGATGTTTCAGTTCTCCGGGTTTGCTATTGCGATATGTCTTCAACATATCAGGTTTCCCCATTCGAAATCTACGGGTCAAAAGTTGTTTGCACCTAACCGTAGCTTATCGCAGCTTATCACGTCCTTCATCGCCTCTGAGAGCCAAGGCATCCACCGTATGCCCTTAGTAACTTATTAATGTCATTTTTCCTTTGGTTTTATCCAAAAGTGACTCACTACTTCAATCAATATTCAATATTTCAAAGAACTTTCTCTGGATTTCACCAGAATTGCAATCCTTAAACCGGTTCTCACCGTCTAAAAATCTTTTCTTTTTTCCTTCTTTTACAAAACACCCGTTGGTGATTTGTCTGGTGGAGAATGTCGGAGTCGAACCGACGACCTCCTGCGTGCAAGGCAGGCGCTCTAGCCAGCTGAGCTAATCCCCCGATAGTTCAGAGTGAGTGTGAGTGAACAGAGTGAGATATCTCACTCCTCGCTCTCACGCTGAGTTGTAGTCCCGAGCGGAGTTGAACCGCTGACCTCTACATTATCAGTGTAGCGCTCTAACCAACTGAGCTACGGGACTATTTTCTAATCTTCATAGCTCACTCAATTAGCTCGCTGACCTCTACTTCCGATAACTATCGGAACAGTGTAGCGCTCTAACCTCCCGATCAATATCGGGGTGAGCTACGGGACTATTTTCTAATCTTCATAGCTCACATTAATTAGCTCGCTGACCTCTAATTCCGATAGCAATCGGAACAGTGTAGCTCTAACCTCCCGATCAATATCGGGGTGAGCTACGGGACTATTTTCTAATCTTCATAGCTCACATTAATTAGCTCGCTGACCTCTAATTCCGATAGCAATCGGAATAACTATCGGAACAGTGTAGCGCTCTAACCTCCCGATCAATATCGGGGTGAGCTACGGGACTATTATATTCTCTCCCGTATGCTTTGTCGCTCTCCCTCATTCTCTTTATGCGGGAGGGGTAATATCACAAAAATTGAAGCAGAAACAGCAGTGTCTGATCAGTGTCGATCTGATCTCTAGAAAGGAGGTGTTCCAGCCGCACCTTCCGGTACGGCTACCTTGTTACGACTTAACACCAGTTACTGGTTTTACCCTAGGCAGCTCCTTACGGTTACCGACTTTAGGTACTCCCAACTTCCATTGTTTGACGGGCGGTGTGTACAAGGCCCGGGAACGTATTCACCGCGCCATGGCTGATGCGCGATTACTAGCGATTCCAGCTTCACGAAGTCGAGTTTCAGACTTCGATCCGAACTGAGACGAGCTTTTGAGATTTGCATCCCCTCGCGGGGTAGCTGCCCTCTGTACTCGCCATTGTAGCACGTGTGTGGCCCAGGACGTAAGGGCCGTGATGACTTGACGTCGTCCCCACCTTCCTCGCGGCTTGCGCCGGCAGTTTTCTTAGAGTCCCCGACTTTACTCGCTGGTAACTAAGAATAGGGGTTGCGCTCGTTGCGGGACTTAACCCAACACCTCACGGCACGAGCTGACGACAGCCATGCAGCACCTCGCAAATTGTCCGAAGAACGACTGATTTCTCAATCTGTCAAAATGCGTTCAAGTCCTGGTAAGGTTCCTCGCGTATCATCGAATTAAACCACATGCTCCACCGCTTGTGCGGGCCCCCGTCAATTCCTTTGAGTTTCAATCTTGCGATCGTACTCCTAGGTGGATTACTTATCACTTTCGCTTAGTCCCCGACCGTATATCGCCGAGAACGAGTAATCATAGTTTACAGCGTGGACTACCAGGGTATCTAATCCTGTTCGCTCCCCACGCTTTCGTGCATGAGCGTCAATATTAGTTTAGTAAGCTGCCTTCGCTATCGGTGTTCTGTGTAATATCTAAGCATTTCACCGCTACACTACACATTCCGCCTACTTCAACTATATTCAAGTATAGCAGTATCAATGGCAGTTCCTTCGTTGAGCGAAGGGATTTCACCACTGACTTACTTTACCGCCTGCGCACCCTTTAAACCCAATGATTCCGGATAACGCTTGGACCCTCCGTATTACCGCGGCTGCTGGCACGGAGTTAGCCGGTCCTTATTCCTTTGGTACCGTCAGCCCCTACACGTAGAGGGGTTTCTTCCCAAATAAAAGCAGTTTACAACCCATAGGGCATTCTTCCTGCACGCGGCATGGCTGGTTCAGAGTTGCCTCCATTGACCAATATTCCTCACTGCTGCCTCCCGTAGGAGTCTGGACCGTGTCTCAGTTCCAGTGTGGGGGATAACCCTCTCAGGCCCCCTACTGATCGTCGCCTTGGTGAGCCATTACCTCACCAACTAGCTAATCAGACGCATACTCATCTTATACCGCCGTAGCTTTAACTATAATATGATGCCATATCACAGTGTTATGGGATATTAATCCGAATTTCTCCGGGCTATCTCCCTGTATAAGGTAAATTGTATACGCGTTACGCACCCGTGCGCCGGTCGCCGCCAATGTATTGCTACACCGCGCTGCCCCTCGACTTGCATGTGTTAGGCCTGCCGCTAGCGTTCATCCTGAGCCAGGATCAAACTCTCCATAGTATAAAGATTTGATTTTTGTTTAGATCTTATTTATGCGATCTCTACCTCTCAGACTTTTGCTGTTTCTATCTTGCTTCAATCTTTCAAAGAACTTATTTCGGTAAGGTAAAACTATTCTTAACCCCTTTATTTATTCTCCCATTTCGTTCAACGGGAGCGCAAAGGTAACCACTTTTTTATTCCCTCCAAATTTATTCAAACTTTTTTTTAAATATTTTTTCGCTTATCTACTTAACTCCTTATATATCAAATCTAAAAAAAATTGATTTTTTTTTGAATTAGAAAAATTGAATGCAAAAGCATGCGTTGGTAAAACCCTGATTAATTTTTTTTTCGAAGGTGACCTAGTAAACGCTGAGTTTTCTGATAAGTTTCAAGTAGTGCATATTTTTAATTTGATATGGCATCCGCGTAACGGCGAGATTATCTAGCATAACTTCTCCGTTTCTTAATCCTACCAATAAATCACTTCGTCCCTGAAGTAAAGCAGCAACAGCTTCTTCACCAAAAAGTGTTGCATAAAGGCGATCGAGATAGGTAGGCGAACCACCACGTTGAATGTGTCCAAGAATGGAGACTCTTAATTTATCAGCTAAACCAAATTGTTGCAAATATTGAAATACTTCTTTAGCACCGCCAACTTGATCGCCTTCTGAAACAATAATAATTGAAGACTTGTTTGCATTCACGGCTCTATTAATCTTTTCACGAATTTCTTCAAGATCTTCTTTCTTTTCAGGCATAAATACTTCTTCTGCCCCGCTAGAAACTGCCGTGTTTAATGCAAGAACACCGGAATTATTTCCCATCACCTCAACCAAAAAGACACGGTGATGACTACTTGCTGTATCGCGTATATTATCAACTGCATGAATAATGGTATTCATAGCCGTGTCAAAGCCAATGGCATAATCTGTTCCATTAATGTCATTATCAATTGTACCCGGAATACCAATTACTTTGATATCAAATTCAGTTGAAAAAACCGAAGCACCGCTAAATGAACCATCTCCCCCAATAATGACAAGACCATCAATGTTTCGTTTTCTCATATTTTCAAAGGCGATTTTGCGCATTTCAGATTGGTGGAATTCTTTGCATCGCGCTGTACCAAGAATAGTTCCTCCCCTTTGCAGAATATTAGAAACACTATCGTAATTCATCTCAACAAACTGATCATGTATAAGACCATTGAAGCCATCTAACACCCCAAATACATTTACTTTGTGGTAAACGCATGAACGAACAACTGCTCTGATACAGGCATTCATGCCAGGGGCATCTCCACCTGAGGTAAGCACCGCAATATTTTGTACTTTTATCATCTCTGAAAATTAACTATGAAAAAAATTATTCTTCTAGCATTGCTCCAAATTATTTCATTAACCCTGTTAAGTCAGAAAGAAAAGACGCTGTTTTTTGGACTGAATGCCGGAGTAAAATTAGCAAATAAAAACTATGCCATTCGTTATTCAGGATTGTATCAGGATGAGTTATATGTGACACTAATGAACAATACCTATAACTACAATCAAATCTACATGCTACTAGGTGATAAACATTTCTATTTACCTTACGATGCATATCCTGCAAACATTCGTTATTCACCCGGAGTTATCACAGGTGTAACATTAGGCTACCAAGTGAGTCCGAAATTTCAGATGAGTCTTGATGCAAATTTCTGCAAATTGAAAGTAAAAGATGCATTTACCATTGTGGTTGATGATCCGTCAAATTGGACAAGTGAACCCGTTATCGCAGTTGGACAGCTTTACGCCGAAGAGAGCCGATTTGATGGAAGATTTAATCTTGACTATATTTTTACCAGGGATAAACTCAACTTTATTGCCGGACTTTCAGGAATTTTTAATGCATGGCGTATTGACCAACAATTTGCATCAATCTATGGATATCAGATGAATTTATTCAGCAAACACAATCCAGCTAATAACTTCAATACTAAAGTAAGTGGAATGGGTTGGGGAGGTGGAATCAATCTAGGAATTGAATACCGAGTAAGTGACCAGATTGTTGCCCAACTTATGTATCAACCTTACCAAACAAAAGTAGATTATGGTCTGACATTCAGTAAAAACCTGTTATTGCAGCATGATTTAACACTACGTTTATTGTGGAAATAATTTTTTCAAACTAGTTTTATGGAAATTCAAAACATCTCGCATCTGCTGTTTGAACCAAATTAAACACGATGAGAACAAATAAGTATGGCTGATGCTTGCAGGAATTTTTTTCAGGAAAAAATTTAACCATTTGAGTGATGATGATCTCTTATTATTGATCAGGGCTAACAACCTTGAGGCAATGAATGAGATTTTTGTGAGATACTCGTTACTTGTAAAAGGTGTCTGTCTAAAATATTTGAAAAACGAAGCCGAGGCTGAAGATGTGATGATGGAACTATTCAGTAAACTAAGTAATAAAGTGCAGAATCATACGATTAGTAATTTCAGATCATGGCTCTATAGTGTCAGCAAAAATGAATGCCTGATGTTGCTTAGAAAAAATAAAATTAACCTTGCAGACTCAGAAAAAGAACTCATGAAGCTCACTGAAGATTCTACCGAGAGTTTGCAATTGGCACAATTGAATGAACAAAAAATTCTTCTATTATCACAAGCAATGGAAGGTTTAAATGAAGAACAAAAACAATGTGTTGAATTATTTTATCTGAATAACAAAAGTTATGATGAAATTGCATCATCAACCGGATACGAAGTGAAAAAGGTTAAGAGTTATATCCAAAATGGAAAACGCAATTTAAAATTGAAACTTGAACATTTGAATGAGTTTAAAACCACCTGATATCAATGAGTTGATTTCCTCATACTTCAGCGGCACCTTGTCTGAGAGGGAAAAAAATATACTTGAGAAAATGGCATTGGATGATCCTTTCATTCAAGATGCCATGGATGGATATTCACTTAACCCTAACGCCATTCAAACCACGCAGAATACTATTAAAATACGCACTAAGAAATTTCACTCGGGGCTATTAATTTCGGGTTTGGTAATCACTAGTGCTCTTGTCACTATTCTGGTAGTGAATCATGGGAACAAGCCAAGTCAAGCAGATCAGGCAAACCAACATACTGATAGCATGAATAAGCCAGAGCCATTGACTGAAATTGATCTTATTCCGAATTATATTGACAGCCTCATTCCCGCAATTGAACATGAAATTGTGGCATCACAAGAGATCATCAATTCAAGTACAAACAGAATAGAAAGTTTGACCCCTGAAAACGAAGAAACGGATCATCAAATCATTGACATACTTGAAGAGAATGAATCAATTCCGGATGATATCACTCTGATACCGGAAAAAGAAATCAATTCAAAAGCAGAATTTGTTCCCGCAACCTACTTGTATGACATGGTTGTGGTGGATTATCGCCGAATAGAAAGAGAAAAAACAGAAATAATTTATACCAAATATGAATTCAGTGGTACCAGTGCAGAGTTTGAGTCTGAAGAAAAAGAAAAGAGTACTGAATTACTTGAGAAAGAAGTGAGTGTTTCATATTGGGAGTATTTGTCAAAAGCCATGGAATTTTTCTCACGAGGGGATTTTAAACGTGCTTTGAGTCGTTATGAAATTATACTCAGCCAGTTTGAAACCGATGCAAATGGTTTGTTTTACGGTGGCCTCTGTTATTTCAATCTTTCAGAGTATGATAAGGCGTTGCAATTCTTTGAAAATCTATTAAAAAATCCGGTTCATATATTTGATGAAGATGCACAATGGTATAAAGGAAAGAGTTTGCTGAAATTAAAGAGAATTGAAGAGGCTAAAACAGTGCTTGACCTCATCATTTCTATGGACGGATTCTACGCTGAGCAAGCCATCCGTCTTAAAAAATCCTTATAAATAAATCAGGCTTGTTACTTTTTGTAAATTATGTATTCTTATTATGTAAGTTTGCTGAAGTTATGTTATTCCGCTCACTCAAGTATAACAGTGCAAACTAGTTTTTGTTATGATTGCGTGATTGAAACATGATAAAAGAGAACTTGATTAAAATTAAATTACACCCCATAAAAATATGACACGTTCAGAAATAGTTTTTCAATTAGTTTGTTTTATGTTGCCATCATTGGCACTATTTGGATCTGTCTATCTGATTATGCAGAAATGGACAGAAATTCAGCGTGAAAAATTGCGTCTTCAGAAAATACCACAAGCAAAGAATGGGGCTGCACCGCAACTTACCAATGCTGCAAAAATTTCAAATAAGGAATCTATACTTCCTATGCAGGTTGACGCCTACCAACGTATTGTGCTATTCCTTGAAAGAATATCACCCAATAATTTAATTATGCGCTTAACTAACCCGGTATTGCCGGCACGCGTATTTCAGCAACAATTATTAGACAATATCCGTCAGGAATATGAACACAATCTGGCACAACAAATCTTTGTATCAGCAGAGGCATGGAATCTTGCAAAAACAAGTAAAGATGAAACCGTAAAAATCATCAACATGGCAGCCACTAATTTACCTCCAACGGCAATGTGTCTTGACTTGTGCAGGGCAATTCTAGAGATTTCAGCTCAACTTCACAATCAACCAACTGAGCGCGCGGTATTGTATTTAAAAGCAGAATTCGATCGATTGCTTCAGATTGCATGAGTTTAAGTAGTTCCCGAAAAAGAAATGGAATCTGACGAATCTTTGTTAATTATTCAGAAAGCTTTTTAAATTCTTCAAGAGTGTAATACTTGTAATTGTATTCCACAATGATGCTCATTTCATCAAGTCCATACGTTTTATAATCAAGCATGGCATTTTCAGCTTCATTTTGATTTTTAAATTCACGGCTATAATAGGTGGTAGAACCATCAGTGCCTTTAACCGGCTTAATGCCACCAATTTCATACAATATTCCAACCATTTCAGTAGGCACTGCACCGGTGTAATAAGCAAGTTTTACACGATATTTTACTTTAGACCATTCAATATTTGAGTTTGAATTTGTTTGATTTGTTTGAGTGGTATCACGCGGCTCTACAAAAGAGTTAAGTTCATTTTGTTCATTGTATCCAGGGGGTAATTTGCCAGGATCAACTCCCACTTCAACAAGTGTTTTTCTTTCTTGATCTTCATAAGCAACCACGAAGGCATTTTTGTATCCTTTGGCGACCATCTGTTTGCGATATGCCTCAGCCTCTTCATAGGTTGAAAACGATCCTGAATAGTAACGAGTAATACCGTCACCACCAGTTGCGTGAACGGTTTCAATATCAGGGAAAACGACATCTTCATCAACTTTATTTTTAAATGCCCCAACCTGAACTCTATAAACTTGTTGCGGAATTGAATAATCAGGTCCGGTTGTACCATTCTGAAGATTTACTTTTTCAACTTTATTAATTACCACAGTGTCAATCGGAGTTAAGGTTCCATTTCTGATATTATCTTTTCCAATCAAATCTACCTGAACACCTTGACTTTCCAATTCAGTTTTTGCTGCCACGGCGTCTTCAATTCGCTGATATTCTCCCAACACGTAATAGACTGTATCTCCGCGAGTGATTGTTTTAAAATCATTGAAGCCTAGATATTGATGCAATTCATTGGCAGAAATATCTTTATGTTCTTTACCAATGATGATCACATAATTTTTTCCGGTTGGCACTTTGTATGGGTTATAGCTGTATGTTTTATCATCAGTTTGAAATTGCACGGTGGTTCTTTGTTCGGCAAAATCATGCAAGTAACCTGTTGAATCATTGTACAGTTCCCAATGTCTGTCAAATTGCTCTTTAGTAATAGTTACCCCAAATTCATCTACATAATTTCCAAGCGGCGTATCAGGTTCGTCATCATTGAAATCAGGAACACCATCTTGATCTTTGTCTTGCGGACAGCCGTCATTATTTACAATAGCTTCAAGAGGAGTGCCGGGGCAGTCATCTAATGCATCAATCACACCATCATGATCCCAATCATTCTGATCCCAATCAGCAAACAAAGGAATATCTTCATCTTCAATTGGCCCTTCGTTATTATTCTTGCCGAACTGCAAGTCATACGAAAGAGAAACATAGGTATAAAGTAATTTGTCTTTTGCGTTATCACCCTGTCTGATACCGGTACCGGCGGGTGAAATATTATCAATCAAGTCAGTAAATGTAAAATAATAAGTTGCTGCTAACCTGAAATCCCATCTGGGTGACATGTGAAATTCAAAACCTGCAGACAAGGGAAATGCAAAACTTTGTTCACGATATTTACCAAGGCTGTCGTAATTCTGTTCTCGTAAATCGGTTTCATACGTATAATCACGGGCCAATGGTTTTGCCATAGTTGGAGCCAGAGGATCATTTTCATCCATATCCATAACTGAACCGTCAGACCAATAGTAATAAGTGAGTCCGGTTGAATCTTGAATCAAATCCGTTTTAGAAAGAAATTCAAAAGATGAAAATCCAATTCCAATAAAAGGATGAAAGGTAGAGCGGCGTCCTTGAAAAAACGGGTAAAAATTATAGTACAGATGAACAGTTCCCATTCGAATGCGCGACATAAAATTGTAATTGCGTACAAGAGTGCGTTCATTAGCGGCAAAACGACCATAGGACGCCGTAAATTCAAGATTAAAATAACGTGTGATTGGTGCATTTACATAAGCCATGCCTCCAAAACGTGCAACTGAATAGGTGAAACCCTTCTGATAATTTTGTATTTCACCAAAGTAAGTGATTGTTCCGGTGCCTAAGCCAATGCGAGGTCTAATAACGGTGCTCAGCGTATCGGCCACTGCCCTAGAATTGAAAAGGACAGAGAATAAAACTATTATTAACCAAGTTTTTTTCACAAAATAAATCTATGCGCTAAGATAATTACAAACACTTACCTGATTGCTCAAGTAAATCATTATTTCGAACATGAAGTTAATGAAAAGTTTTGAATCTGCAAAACCGATTTAGGGCATTGTATAATTTGAGAGATCAATCATGAAAATATCTCTTGCTCCAATTCCTTTGTTTTGAGAATTCGTCATGGTTGAATAATACGCTCTTTTCAAGTTAGGATAATAAACAAAATGTAAATCATCAGCTACGGTATTGATAGGATAACCGAGATTTATAGGGGTTTCCCAAACACCTCCGTTGTTAACAGAAACATAAATATCATACCCCCCCATTCCTGGATGACCGGTAGAACTGAAAAAGAGATATTTATTATCCGGAGAAACAAAAACAGTAGTTTCTTGATATGGCGTATTGATTACATTTCCCAAATTCACCGGTTTACCCCAAGCATTTCCATCTTTTGTACTCATCCAGATATCAGCCATTCCTTCACCACCTAATCGTTCACTAATAAAGTACATGGTTTTACCATCTTCAGTAAATGTTGAAGCAGCTTCAAAATAGACTGTCTGTATAGGTTTAACAATTGGTCTTGGCGTGTTCCATCCTCCTTTATTATTAATTTTTGACATGAAAATATCAGAGTGTTTGGTTTTCGGTTTCGGAGCATCCAATCCCATGGTATTGATGGTGAGATAAAGTGTTTTTCCATCAGGGCTTATATAGTTAATGGCGTCAAATCCGTATGAGTTCAGTCTTTTAACAATTTCATCAGAATTGCTTCCTTCAGTCCATGCGTTTAGTGAATCACTCCAGACGCTGACATAAATATCTTCAAAATATCTTTTATCACCGGGGCTTACACCGCCTCCAAGGTTATCAGCGCGTCGAGAAACAAAGTAAAAAGATTTACCATCAGGAGAAAGTACCGGTGCGTAGTCATCAAATGGCGAGTTAACGTTCATATCCATTGCTGTAATCACAACAGAAACTGGCTTGCCAATCATCTCTTTTGCTCTATTACATTCATCAATTTTAAACTGCACGCGCAACTCTTTCAAGCGTGGTTCAGAAATCAAGGCGAATAACTTAGAATAATGCGCAATGGCTTTATCAAGTTCGCCTAACCGATGATAACAAACGCCTAATAAATAGGCTGACTCAATATATACAGCTGTATCAATTTCAAGTGCTTTTTCTGCATTTTCAATGGCTTTTTCATAATTGCCTAGTGCAAGATGACATTCACCAACCCAGTACAAAGCGGCTGCGTTATTAGCGTCTTTAGAAAGCGCCTCTCTAAACTTAACTAAAGCGTACTGATACTGCTCTTCTCCAAACAATCGCCTTCCCTCACTGATGAAGTACTGCGCAGTACCTTTTTCAAACATGGTACTTGTAGAATCAGGTGGAGCAGCAAAACAAGCCATTGATAACTGAATTCCAAAAATAATTGCGATTAATTTTTTCATATTGAATGCTTATCGGGTATTTGAATTTTCGCCGGGTAAAATTGTGTATAAAATCAAGAGCCACACGGCATTAAAATTTTATTTCTCACAATTAATACCTATCAGACCTGAGCCAAATATAATGAATTGTTGTGAAGCTATCAAAGCAAATCTCAAAAGGCCGGTTAATTCTGTTTTCTGTCAGCAAATTTATTTTTTGAAAGATCAACCAGTTCATGCATTGATAGGGTGGCTGAAGTTATAGCAATAATGGGAGCAACCACAGCAAAAATGAAAGCAATTACCAATATAGTTCCCCACAAAATTTGCGTTTGAGTGTCCGTAGCTAAAAATTGAAATTGATGCATGACTGCGTGATAAGAGAGAAAGAACACCGAATAAATACTTCCAATTGCCACGGCCAAACCTTTGTGTTGTGAAACAAAATAAACACTTTGCTGCACGTTTAATCTTCGGCGCTCATTGATGTAGTCAATAAAACTGAATCCATAAAAATAAAAACCGAAACACATAGGAATTGAAAATATAATGACCGCTTTAACCGGGCCGGTGAAAAAAGAAGCCAGACCAAGAACCAACACAATAAAGAAGTACTCCCATAAAATATTGCGCAGGGCTATTTTCATACCACGCTGAACATCTTTCACTAATTGAGAAAATCTGAATGGGTAAATATTTCCTGTAATAATTTCTTCAATTTTTTCAGACAAAATACTGAGTACAGGCGCTAACATAACCACCACAATGTAAAGAGCAAATTTTGTAAACACGATATACAACGAATCAATAAAAATTAATTTAGCCGTAAACCAAATCAATTCGTTCACACTATCATAGGATGAAGCGCGGTGACTTATTTCACCACCCAAACGGTACTCCATTGCATTAAAAACAGTGCCAAGCCAATAAATTCCAAAAAACAGTACAACCGGAAAAATAACGAACCACCACAACCGATGCCGTATGAGAAACAAGATACCTTTCCAATAATTGCGATATCCCAATTTGAGTAGTTGAAAAAAATTCATGACGTGTCAACAAATTTAATTAAGATTCAGCAGCAAATTGCGTTGTCCTCAATTTTACGACCTGCTTAGAAAACAATTTCTTATTTTTAGCGTTTTTTCAGGCAATCATTGGAACTGCTTCTCACATATCACCCGATCTGGATTTTCGTAATCACCTTGCTGGCTGCTATTTTTCCGCTTGCACTCTATTACAAAGACAAGTTAACTGAAGACGCTAGTAAAACTGCCAAGTTCATCATGGCTATTTTCAGATTTTTTGCGGTTTGGATGATTCTATTCCTTGTACTTGGCATTGTGATTGAACATACTGAAGAGCGTACTGAAGAACCTTTGATTGTAATAGCATCGGACAATTCTGAATCAGTTGTTATGCATGTTGATTCCAACTGGTATCGCACTGAATACCCTCAAGCGATGAATAATCTTTCAGTGCGTTTGCAAGAGAAATTTGAAGTAGCCATGTACAGTTTTTCAGATTTGCCTGAAGGAGATTTGAAAACAGATTTCACGGGTAAGTCAACCGATATTGCAAAAGCGCTGCAACATATATTTGAACAATATGCGAATAGAAATATTGGCGCAATAATTCTTGCAACAGACGGAATTTACAATACCGGGGCAAACCCCATTTACACAGTTTCTGAAAAAAGTTTTGTTCCGGTATACACAATAGGGCTTGGAGATACCAGTTTGCAACGCGATGCAAAAATTGATCTTGTAAATCACAATAAAGTAGCTTTTATGGGAAATGATTTTCCCGTAGAAATCAATTTCTCAGGTGTAAAAACGCAAGGTGAAAACATTCAGATTTCACTGCGCAAAGGCAACGATATAATTGCAAGCCAGGCATACAAATTCAATTCGGACTATGATCAATCCAAGATCATGTTTATGGTGAAAGCAAAGACAGCAGGTTTACAAAAGTATACTGCGGTAATTTCAACAGTTGACGGAGAATATACAACCAGAAATAACGTGTACAATTTTTACGTTGAAGTAATTGACGGCAGACAAAAAATTCTTCTTGCGCATGATGCACCACATCCTGATATTGCAGCACTGCGATTTGTCATAGAGAACAATGAAAACTATGAGGCAGAGGTAAAATATTTTAAAGAGATCACGAATTTGACTGAGTACGATTTGGTGGTTGTGCACAATTATCAATCAGGAAACACAACACTGGATGAAGCAATTCTGAACGGCACTGTTCCTTTCCTATTAATCAATGGTACCTCAACCAACATGAGCAAACTTCAAAGTTTAAAAGTTGGATTCAGCGGTAACGGTAATTCAACTGAGGAGTTAGGATTTGCAGTGAACACAAGTTTCAGAGACATTTTATTATCCCCTAAAATTATTCAAACCTTGAGCTCTGCTCCTCCCCTGCATGCACCATTTGGTAATTTATCATACAGCAATGCATTGGATATTCTGGCATTTCAAAAAGTTGGAAACATTCAACTTGATCAACCTCTCATTTACTTTACAACCAAAGAAAAATCAAGATTAGGCGTGATCATGGGAGAAGGCATCTGGCGTTGGAGACTATATGACCAGCAGCGCAATAAATCTACCTTGATATTTGAAGAATTCACCAGTAAGTTAATCACCTATCTTGCGGTGAAAGAAAATAAAGATCCATTCAAAATAAATATTGAGAATGAATACAATGAAAATGAAGAGATAAAAATATCTGCTGAATTGTACAACAAATCATACGAATTAATCAGAGATGCAGAAATAAATTTCACCTTGACGGATCAAGACAGTAACGAATTCAAACTTGCCTTTTTACCATCACCAACCGGTTATCAACTTAATCTTGGTAAACTCAAATCAGGCATTTATCAATGGAAAGCAAACACTAAATTTTCAGATCAAACCTATAGCAAAGCAGGAAATTTTTTAGTAAACGAAGTTCGATTGGAATGGATTAATACTACTGCTAATCACAGGTTATTGCGTAATATTTCAGAAAATACTTCAGGCAAGTTTTATTTTCCAGATCAGACAGATTTGCTTGCTGAAGAAATTTTAAACAGTAAAGAAATGGTGTCAGTAGTTTATCAAGAAAAAACATTTGATGACATCATAGATTTCAGGTGGTTGTTTTTTGTTATTATGTCTGCCTTGGCCGCTGAGTGGTTTTATCGCAAATACAGTGGGGGATATTAAAAATAACCTATAACTCTGACATATTCAGCATGACAAAATATTTCAATTCAAAAAATATTCTTGTACTGATTTCAGTTATTATTACTTGCTTAGTTTTTTATCCACCTATTCCACAAATTCTGAGTTGGGATATATTTGGTCACTACGTATATCTTCCTTTGATTTTTGAAAACAATCAAATTATTCTGAATGATTTGAGTTACGTTGAAAGCGTTGATAAAATATATGATGTATCGCCTGCTTTCTACCAATTTGTTGCAACTGAATCAGGACACTACTACACAAAATACACAGGCGGGTGGGCAATACTCATGACTCCATTTTATTTGATTGCTGAATTCTGGGCGTCATTGGCAGATTATCCTGCTGATGGCTTTAGTTATCCTTATCAGCTGATGATGTATATTGGAAACTGGTTCTATGAAATTGTTGGACTGATTTATATTCGTAAAATACTTCTGCATTTTTTCAGTGATAAGCAGGCGGCAACTTTACTTGTTCTTTTGATCTTTTCAACAAATCTTCTGTGGATGTATTATGGAGCTATCGGTCAATCTCATCTTTTAGCCCTAAGCATGTTGAGCATCTTTTTATATAACACGATCAAATTCTATCAAAGCAAAACTATTAAACAAGCTTTTGTTTGCGGCATATTCTGGGGATTGTTAACTCTTGTGAGACCGCCAGATGGAATTTTTGGTTTATTATTTTTTTTGTGGCCTTTGACCACATGGAAAAAATGGTCAGACCCGTTCAGTTGGTTTCAACATTCAAACAGAAATCATTTTATTTTCATGATCACTGCATTTATTTTGGTGATTTTTCCTCAAGCGCTGTATTGGTTTTTATCAAGCGGATCATGGTTATTGAATAGCTATGCCAATAACCCGGGTGAGGGTTTTAATTTTAGTGACCCATTTATTTTTGAATTTTTATTTAGTTTCAGAAAAGGCTGGTTTATTTATACGCCGTTTATGTTACTTGCCATTATTGGCATGTATAAATTCTCAAAACTACATCCACAGGGGCGTATAATTTCTGCTATCATTTTAATATTTACCTACATTGCCTCTTCGTGGTCATGTTGGTGGTACGGTGCCAGTTATAGTTCAAGGGCAATGGTTGATTGTTATGTTCTTTGTATTTTACCTGCAGGCTATTTCTTGATGACTATTCAGAGAACAACATCAAAAATTCTACTCGCCATTTTCGTCGTTGCAACAACTTCTCTGAACTTATTTCAAACATACCAATTCAGCAGTAAAATATTGAATCATTCTTTTATGACAAGAGATTATTATTTCTCAACTCTTTTTCAAGTGAATGCACCCAGCAAGGAACAAAAAAAATTACTCCATTTTGATCTTGAAAAAGGATATCGGGAAGGCTTTAAGAAGAATGAGCAAAATTACTCCAACGCTTTCACCCTGAATACCAATTTTAATTTGAAAGACAGCATCAATTCTGCAAATCCATATTTGGAAATTCTGCGACTTGAAACAAACGACTATGTACTAAAATCACATGTTTGGATAAAAGTTACTTACGTGATGAGCAAGCCGCTCCCCACCGACAATAAATTGATTTTGTATACCACCATGAGTTATAAAGACAGAGATTACAGCTGGCAAGGATTTACTCCAACAGATTGTGGCTGTAAAAATAAGGCAACTTGTGATACGCTTGTCTATTATTATCTCACGCCAAATATTAGAAGTGATGAAGATGATATCATTTTCGGTGCAATGAACGATGATGAAAGTTCTGTTCATTTCAAATCAAGGACAATAGAATTTTTTGAACCAATCACTGACTATAAATAGGCATTTGTTAGAGTAAAAATTACCTATTCGTGAAACTTTTTTAGGTTTTCTTAAAAATAATCTATCCTTTCCCTTTTCTTCACAAATAATCTGCATAAAATCAGATATCAGAATGTATCTTAGCGCCTTGAAATTCAAAGATTTTATGAAAGCTGTCGGATATATTTTTTTCTCAATCCTTTTAGTTGCCTTATCACCAAATTTTGTGCTGAGTCAGTCTGCAATAAATTATCCATATCAAACTGAATTTGAAAATGCGTATGATGCTTTTCCTGAAATACCTGAAGGAATGCTTGAAGCAGTAGCTTATGCACAAACCCGCATTGAGCATATTCAAACCATGGATGAGGGCTGTGCCGGATTACCCGTGGTTTCCGGTGTAATGGGGTTGACTGAAAACGGAGAAGGCTATTTCAAAAATAATTTGCTGATGGTATCTGATTTATCAGGTATCACTGTGGATGAAATAAAAAATGATCCTTTAAAAAATATCTATGCTTATGCCGCTGCTTATGCATACCATTTGAATATGTTAATGCAGAATGAAAATAAAACAAACCACCTATCTGCATTGGAAAATACTATTGACAAACATCTTCAGACACTTGAAATTCTCTCAGAAATTCCAATAGATAAAAACAAAGCCAATCAATTTGCACTAGATTGTTTCACGTATGAAGTGCTCCGATTTTTAACTGATCCTCAAAAACAAATTGCGTATGGTTTTCCTGCATATCAACTAGATTTTATTTCTATTTACGGTGAAGAAAATTTTGAAGTACTTTCAGCTACAACCGTAATCATTAACGAAGACGTAATTCAATCTAACGATGGAGCGCAATATACCCCACAATTCAAATCACTTGAATACGCACCGGCATTGTGGGTTGCAGCCCCATCATGTAATTATTCATCACGCAGCGGAACAGCCATTTCAGCCGTCACTATTCACACCATTCAAGGTTCGTACGCCGGTGCAATTTCATGGGCTCAAAATTGTGATGCCAACGTATCATATCATTATGTTGCCAGGTCATCTGACGGGCAGATAACACAGATGGTTTATGAAGCAAACAAAGCATGGCATGTTGGATCTGAAAACCCTTACACCATCGGCATTGAGCATGAAGGTTATGTTACAAATCCTGCTTGGTATACTGAGGCCATGTATATTGGATCAGCAAATCTGGTTAAAGATATTTGCAACAGTGGATATGGAATCAATCCGCTGAGAACTTTTCAGGGACCAGCAACATCTGGAATAAACGTTATTGGATCATGCACAAAAATTAAAGGACATCAGCACTACCCTAGTCAAACTCATACTGACCCGGGAATATACTGGAATTGGGAACACTATTATCAACTCATCAATGACAACACCACCGTAACAACTTATACAGCGAGTAGCGGAACTTTTTATGACAGCGGAGGAGCCGGTGCAAATTATTCAGACGACGAACGAAAACTGTATCTGATTCAACCATCAGGTGCGGTAACCGTTTCTATCAGCTTTGTCAGTTTTAATCTGGAAACTGATTGGGATTATATGTATATCTATGATGGTTCTTCAACTACTGATCCGGTACTAGGTGTTTTCACCGGTAGTACCTTACCTTCCAATATCACATCAACAGGTGCCGAAATGTTAATTGAATTCAGATCAGATTGTGCTACCGTTTCATCAGGCTGGCAAATTAACTGGAGTAGTGTTGCTGGTCCTGTGCCAGGTGACATTATTCCGCCGTCAACAACGGTTAGTTTTTCAACAGACTGGAAAACTACAGATTTCAACAGTGATTTTACAGATGCAGACAATACAGGCGGTAGCGGCATTCACTATAAATTTTATCAAGTAATAGATTTTGACGGAACAGAATGGAGAGCAAATGCTGATCATGGTTTTTTTTCAGACAATTTTGATTTGGCAATTCATCCGGAATGGACTACATCAACAGGCAACTGGAATATTGTTTCAGGTTACCTCAATCAAAACGATGAAAGCAATTCCAATACCAATATTTATGCAAACCTGAATCAGGATGATGATCAAATTTTCTTGTATCACTGGGGAGGAAAAATAAGCGGAACCGGCACAAACAAGCGTGCAGGATTTCATTTCATGTGTGATAATCCATCTTTACCAAATCGTGGAAACTCATATTTTATTTGGTTCAGAGAAGACGACAATAAAGTACAAATTTATGAAGTAGTCAGTGATGTGTTTACTTTGATGGCTGATGTGACCTATACAATCAATGCAAATCAGTGGTATGATTTTAAAACAAGTTATGACAAAAACAGCGGTACAATTAAAGTTTGGGTCAATGATGAATTTGTTACATCTTGGACAGATTCAACGCCACTTTCAGCAGGTAATTCTGTTTCATTCCGATCCGGAAACTGTGTTTATGACGTGAATGATTTTAAGGTGTATCACAATCGTGCCTCAAGTGAAACAGTAAGTATTGGAATAAGCGGTGATGCTCGTTATCAAAATACAAATCCGTCTACTGCCTCTGCTAAAATTAAATCTATCACCATTGACAGTTCATCCAATGTATCTGCTATTGGGTGGCAATTGGCAAATATTGATTGGACAGCACCTGCAAATATTTCTCAAGTGCTTGACGGACTTTCGTCCGATATTTCTGTCTTTACATCTAATACTGAAATTTCAGCCAACTGGTTTACATCAAGTGATAGTCATTCTGACATTGCGCGCTATTGGTATTCAATTGGTACATCACCAGGCCTAACGGATATAGTTACGTGGACTGATAATTGGTTTGACACATCCATGACGAATGCCGGTTTGAGTTTAACATATGGGCAAATGTATTACGTGAATGTGCGTGCAGAAAACGGTGCCGGTTTGTTGTCTGATATAATTAGTTCTGATGGGCAATTTCTTCAGGTTCCGGTTAATCCTCCAACGGCAAATTTCACGTTGATGAATACCAATGTATGTGTGAGTGATTCTCTGCAAATTTTAAATTCAAGTGCAGATGCAACTGATTATTTATGGACCGCACCCGGTGCAATACCACCTAGTTCAACGGCTACAAATCCTTATTTTCAGTTCCCGTTTTCAGGCACCTATGAGATCACACTTACCGCTGATGGCCCCGGAGGAACCGATTCAGAAATTCAGTTTTTAACCATTGAAGTTTTGCAAATGCCGGATGCGCAATTCACGCAAAGTACTGACACGGTCGCAATGGATTATCCGTATGTAACGTTTACGAACTCATCTATTAATTCTAACGGATACTTCTGGGATTTTGGAGATGGATACACCTCAGCAGATAATGATCCATGGCATGGTTATGCATCTGCCGGAAATTACTCCGTTATGATGATTGCTATCAATGGCACCTGTCCAAATGATACTGCCTGGTCAACAGTTACGGTAATTGAAACATCAGCAATAGAAGAGCATGATGAGGCAAGTATATTCATTTATCCAAATCCGGCTTCTGGTTCATTTATAATAGAGTGGAATGATGAATCAAAACAACCTATACAAGTTGATCTGGTTGATGCACGAGGCAGACTGATTTTTTCTGAACAAATTTTAAGCGGAACTGTTTCAAAAGAAATTGATTTAAATCAGGTTTCTGTTGTTCCCGGAATTTACCTGGTCAGAATATCCTTTGATGACAGCATGCTATTCCGCAAAATAGAGATCAGATAAGGTATAGACTAGGTCAGATTTTGCAAAATTTAACAGGCCTTGGTTTCTCAGTAATATCAAGCCGAAGGACTGGCATCTTGACGATCAAACAATTCTTTTACGTAAAATTTATCCGTAATAATCTTGACATTTTCTGAAATTGTGCTACCTTTGTTTTGGATCTGTTATTCATAAGTACAGATTCTTTGGGTTTTATAGTTTTTGCAAGAGAAAAGGAAGTATCACAACATGGTGCTTCCTTTTTTCATTTGTATAATCTTGAATTAGTTCATAACTTTGTAAACAATTAAACTTTTGAACTAAAATTATTTCGCTTGAAAATATTCCTTTCATAAACCATCACACTATGTTTCTTTCAATAAACACCAAAAATTTCATCGTCATTTCAGGTATTTGGATAATACAATTATTAGGGAGTTGTGCAGATACAAATAAATCAACTATAGAAAAGGAAGATATTTCAAAAGCCCTTGCTGAAGATTCCATTCAACGAAATGTCTTTCTTGAACAAAGTAAAATAATAGGCAACCAGGTAAACACAACATTAGTTACTGCGCTCACAAATGCCATAGGCGCTCATGGTCTTGAAGGTGCTGTTGATTTTTGCTCGCTTAACGCAGTTTCAATCACAGACAGCATTTCCACAAGTCAGCACATGAATATTCAAAGAATTTCACACAAAGCCCGTAATCAAAACAATGAAGCGTCAGCAATTGAAAAATATATTATATCACAATATGCCCTTGAAAAAGACATGAACAAAACTCCTATTGTGCTTTCAGGGGCTGATGGTTATACCTTTTATGCGCCCATTTACATTGCCGGTCCGCTGTGTTTAAATTGTCATGGAAATATTGGCACAGAGATAAGTGAACCCCTCAATGAACATATAAAACAAAAATATCCGAATGATAAAGCAACCGGATTTGAATTAAATGAAATACGCGGTTTGCTGAGAATCAAACAAAATTAATTTGAAATCGTATCTTGTAAAAATTAAAAACATCCGCACGGTATTCAGATGCAATTAAGAAAATATTTTCCCTACTTCATACTAGCAATTACTATCAGTGGTGTAGTTTGGATCAGTGCATGCAATTATGAAAATGAGCAGGTAATCGCCTACATCCCTCATGACACAGTTCCATTAAACAAACATTGGGAATCCCCCATACCACACCTTGAAATACCTGAAGGATTAAATTCAATTTCAGCAGCAAGTTGTGGTGCCTGTCATCAAGAAATCTATCATGATTGGCAAAAAAGCACCCATGCAGTAGCTTGGCAGGATTATCAATTTCAAGTTGAATTGGAAAAAAACGGTATCATTAGCTGTATCAATTGTCACATCCCTTTGCAAGATCAACAACAATTTATTGTGAAAGGATTTATTGATGGAGACTACAAAAAACCGGTACTTGAAAAAAATCCTCATTTTGATGCTTCGTTGCAACAAGAAAGTATTACCTGTGCAACTTGTCATGTGCGCGACGGTTATGTGATTGGAGCAATAGGCAACACGCAGGCACCGCATAAAACAAAACAAGATACTTCATTTTTGAACGAAAAATTATGCATGAGCTGCCACAATGTGGTTGACCAGTTAAATCCGGTTCTGGTATGTACTTTTGAAACGGGTGATGAATGGAAAAATAATTGGGCAAGTAAAGAAGGTAAAAATTGTATTTCATGCCACATGCCATTAACAGAGCGTCCGCTGGTGAATGGATTTGAAAAAAAATCAGGACACTTTCATCATTTTCCCGGCTCAGGAATTCCAAAATTTATGGACACAAAAGTTGAAGGACTCACAAGTCTTGAATTTCAGGTTGGACAACTTAGAAAAACATATACTTCAAAAGACACAATCATTCATCAAATCACATTGCAAAACAGTTTTGCCGGACACTCTGTTCCTACCGGAGATCCTGAAAGATATTTCATCATTACATTTCGTTTGACAAATTCTCAGGGAGAGATTACAAAAGAAGAAACGCACCGCATTGGAGAAACTTGGGAATGGTATCCGGAGGCAAAAAAAATTGATGATAATAATCTCAAGCCAAAAGAATCACGTCAGTATTTGTTCAGATATCAAGTGAAAGAGACCGGGGCTTATACACTAAGTGTTATCGTAACAAAACATCGTATGACTGAAGAAAATGCAATCTATCATAACTTGCTTGAAAAATATCCTATTTGGATAGAAGTATTCCGTGATGAACAAAATTTTTCAGTGCAATAAAACAAGGAATAGTTCTGGTTTGATTAAATCGGTTACAACATTGATTTACAAATCAAAAAAAAGAATCGCTGACAAATGTCATCTCGTATCATTCTAAATCTTTTCTATATTAGCTGCAATAAATACCTAACCCCATGGAAATTTCACAAGAAACCTTGAAGAGAATAGAAATTCTCAAAACCAAGTATGCGTCAATTGGACAAGATCTCAACGCATATCTTGACGGATTAATATATGCCAATCCTCTAGCTTATTGGGATTATATTGAAGTTGATGCCCTGCTAAGCTTACAAAAACCAAAAACAGATTTTCCGGATGAAAAAATTTTTATTGTATATCATCAAATCACCGAATTATATTTCTGTTTGGCAGAACATGAGTTGAAGCAAATTGCTTACAACGGAAAAAACATCAGCGAGCAAGGACAAGATTTAGGCTGGAATGAAAAAATTCAAGCAGATTATTTAATTGATCGCTTACGTAGAATCAACAAATATTTTGAAGCACTTACCAAGTCATTTGATGTGATGCGATTTGGAATGGATAAAGATCAATTCACCAAATTCAGAATGTCACTTTTATCCGCAAGTGGATTCCAAACCGCTTCATACAGAAGAATTGAAATTGCCTGCACAGATTTAAAATATTTAGTACATGAATCAAAACGTAAATATCTTTGGAATGCTGATGTGCATGAGCAACTAGACAATATTTATTGGAAACAAGGAGCCATAGTAGAAGAAACCGGCGAAAAAACTTTGACACTGGTACATTTTGAAAAAAAATACATGCATGAATTTCACAAACTGGCAGATGAATTTGAAACCTGCAACGTGTGGAAAAAATACAGCGAGTTGAGTGAAGCGGACAGAAAAAATCCAAAACTCGTAAAAGAAATGCGTGAGCTGGATGTGAACGTAAATATCAATTGGCCGCTTGTTCATTATCGCACAGCGGTGAGATATCTTGCAAGAGAATCAGGTGAATCAAAAGGAACCGGAGGAACGAACTGGCAAAATTATTTACCACCACATTTTCAACGCAGAATTTTTTATCCTGAGCTATGGTCTCAAAAAGAAATGGACGAATGGGGCAAAGCATGGGTTGACGAGGTGATGGCTGACGGTATTCGCACCGAGAAATTGAGAGATAATATATAATCCATGA
Source organism: Crocinitomicaceae bacterium (assembly GCA_016708105.1). Lineage (NCBI taxonomy): Bacteria > Pseudomonadati > Bacteroidota > Flavobacteriia > Flavobacteriales > Crocinitomicaceae > Crocinitomicaceae bacterium. The sequence goes on along the minus strand of JADJGJ010000002.1, from coordinate 986,088 downwards.
CCTCATTAGACTGGGCGAAATCTTCACACTTTCCGTTTCATTAAACATTATCCTTTTAATAAACACTGCTTGAGGCTTGTCACCTTAAGTGTGTTATGTTCTACATTTGCTGAAATAATCAATCAGCATGCGTTTATATTTATACTTGGTTGCTTTTGCAGCAATGCTTTCTGTCTTATCTTGTAGTGGCGGTTCAAGTGATGAGGCTGATCAAAAAGACTCTGTCATTGTAAAACTACCTACCATTGAGTATGGTTTTATTCTTGATTCATTTCAAGTGATCCGTGATACGGTTCAACCTGAGTGGACTCTCAGTCACATGTTGAGTCCCTACGGCGTTTCTCAAGCAAACATTAACATTGCAGCAAATTTATGTGCTGATTCAACCATTGGATTAAAGTATGTAAAAGAAGGTGTGCCCTTCATGATTCTGGCTGCCATTGGTGATACATCTGAAAAAGCATTGTACTGTATCTATCCAAAAAACAGAGTTGAGTATATTGTTTTTGATTTTCAGAATGACACAGTAATCGTTAGCAAAAAAGAAAAAGAAACATCTACAGCAGAAAAAATTCTTTCAGGTGAAATAGTGAAAAATTCAAACCTCACCTTTGCATTGGATCAACAGTTGAAAGACATCAATATGACAGGTGAAATGGCAGAATTTATTGCCGGCGTATTTGCATGGACAATAGATTTTTTCAAATTGCATCCGGGTGATGAATTCAAAGTAATTTATCAAGAAAAATCAGTTGAAGGTATTCCGTATTCAATTGGTGATATTGAGGCAGCGTGGTTCAAGCATCAAGGGAAAGAATATTATGCTTTCAGGTATGTAGTAGATTCTGCTAACAAACAAATAGGTTATTTTGATACTGCAGGAAAAGAAATGAAACGACCTTTTCTGATGGCACCGGTAAAATATTCGCGCATCAGTTCAGGTTTCACTATGAAAAGATTTCACCCTGTACAAAAAAGATGGAAAGCCCATTTAGGAACAGATTACGCTGCACCACATGGCACACCAATCATGGCTACGGGTGACGGCGTTGTAATTGCAGCATCATACACAAGTGGCAATGGTAATTATGTGAAAATTCATCACAATGACACCTATGAAACGCAATATTTACATATGTCAGGTTTTGCACCTGGAATAAAAAAAGGTGTTCATGTAAAGCAAGGTGACATTATCGGGTACGTCGGAAGCACAGGTCTTGCCACCGGACCACACGTGTGCTATCGTTTCTGGAAAAACGGTCAACAAATTGATCATCGCGCTGAAAAATTTCCTGAATCAGTACCTATGGTTGATTCTCTTCTGCCACATTACCTTGAATATATCAAACCTTTACAAGTACAATTAGATTCAATGTCTGTTACAAAATATATCATGACCGGAGATGAACCTATTGAAGAAGAAATTGAACAATAATTTATTTCTTTCTTCGTTCTCAAGGCATGAAAATATTTTTTCCGTTTCTGCTAACCGGCTCGTGTGCTTTTGGGCAAAATCTTTCCTTTGATCCGGGGCTCATCAATGAGAGCACGGTGAACACCAATTACTATAACACGGAATATATTTACATCAAAAATGAATCTTCCATTCCGCGCAGTTTAAGTTTTGAGCTCATTTATTCAGATATCCCTGAAGCATGGAGTGTAACAGGTTGCACCAATATGATTTGTTACACCAAAGTGCCTGATGACGGCTCTCTTGGAACTATTACTCCGGCAGAATCAGCTTACATTTCCATCAATTTATCAGCGAATGATACGCCCGGTGATGGCATCATTCAGTTTGCCGTTTTTGATGAACTTAATCCGTCTGACCAAGATACAGTTTCATTTATTTATCACGTTGAAAGTGATTCGCTGCCAATAGAAAATCAACCCTGGGCACAATTAACTTTTGCTGAAAACGTGCTGACCGTATTCTTAAAATTGGGTTACAGCAATACCATATTATCGGTGTATGATTCATCCGGAAATCTGGTGATCAATTCTGCCATTGAAGATATATACTCAGTGAGTCTACGAGATTTTCCGGCCGGCATGTACATTGTTAAAATTAAGGATGAAGATGAGCGAGAATTAACTGAAAAAATAGTAAAGATTTAGTCAGAATTTTATTCGCCTGAATTATCGTGCTCTTTACATTTTGCGGCAAATTTATCTTCCCATTTTTTTCTTTCATCTTCAGACATGCATTGCCATTTTGATTTGAACCGATATTTCCAATCATGATGATGGCCATGATGACATGCTTTGTGATGTCCCCATACTCCTCCGAAAAGAATTTTAGACAGAATAAGCAAACCAAGTGCCTGCCAAAAATTGATGACAACCAAACCAAAGAGTTCAGGCATCAACCAATTCCAAAGCCACATGACAATAAAGCTAACTATTACAACGATTGCTGCAAAACCAATTGGCCACCAAATATATTTTGCTTTCATAATTTTTTGTTTTGGTTGATACTCTTTCTGGGTGTCAATGAGATATTCTGAAGTATTCTTAGATCTCTGTTTTTATTAGCAATCTAACAAGGGATATTAAGAGGAACAGAAAAAAATTGACCGGTGTGATTAATCACCATTTACAATTTCACGATATAATTCGTCTAGTTTTTTTCTGAGATGCAGAATAGCATATCTTTTTCTTGAAATCAGCGTGTTGACGCCTTCACCTGTAATTTCAGAGATCTCATTAAATGACAGATCTTCAAATTCGTGCATTTTAAAAACCTCACGCTGCTCTTCAGGCAATTCATTCAAGCCTTCATCAAGTATTTCCCAAACCATTTCACGTGTGATTGTGGCATCAGGTAAATCAGTAAGATCAGGAATATAATCTTCAAAACTTAAAGACGACTCATCATCAGATTCACTTGAAGTAATAAATTGAGAAAAATTGGCCGGCTTTTTTTTGCGATAAAGATCAGTAATTCGGTTACGGGCCACCTGAAAAAGCCATGAACTGACTTTTTCAATTTTTTGCACTTCGTCTTGAACGCGGATAAATTGATAGAATACATCTTGCAGAATATCTTCTGCATCCAGCGTAGACTTCACTCTTTTACGTATAAAATTGAAAAGTTTGCCGCGCTCTTTTTCTACCGTTTGTGCTATATCAGGTTTCACTAGTGCTATTTCCTTAACGTATGCCATCTTATATTGTTCAATTGATTATTTGCGTTGACGAATAGAACCAAACAATATTTTAATGCATTTCAAAATTCAGTGATTCTAATGTGCTGCAACTGAATCATCAAATGATATGCCCTGTTTTTTGAGTAAGGTTTTGACATACACTGCAAAAAACGCCAGATAAGCGAAGCAAATCAAGCCGACAATAAACGATGGCTGAATGCCAATTACATCTGAGAGCTTTCCCTGTAAGGGCGGAATAATAGCGCCACCCAGAATCATCATGACCAAAAAGCCTGAACCCTGTGATTGATATTTTCCAAGGCCTGCAAGCGATAGCGAAAAGATACAAGGCCACATAATTGAACAAAATAATCCGGCTGACAAAAATGCATAAATTGCTATCTGACCTGAACTCATTAAACCTGTCAATATAGCAGCCACGCCCAATATTCCAAACACAGCCAAAGTAAGTGCGGGTTTATCTTTTGTAATAATAAAAGCAAAAATTTGAATCAATACACACAGAATATACCAATAAAAATAATCAACTTGATAGCCCATTATGCGAGAAAAACCGAGCACAACCGCAAAAGCAATCAGGGGCACAATAAATCTCAAGATCGCTTTAGTGCTTTGACTCAATTTAAACGCATTAATTGCACCTGCCCATCTGCCAATCATCAAACTGCCCCAATACATAGAAATGAAAGGTGCAATTTCAGACGAATCAAAACCACCAAATTTTTCTTGTTTTAATAATTCGCCCAAATTACTTCCAACTGCAACTTCAACCCCAACATAAACAAAAATAGCAAGCATGCCTAAGGTCAGTTGTGGATATTGCATAGCGCCCCAACCTTCTTTTTGTTTTTTGCCTTTGAAGTATGAGTACATTAATCCAACAAGCACTACTACCAAACCAAAACTCAACCACATCATGCGGCTTTGTTCAAGTGGTTTTTTAATTTCAGAAACTTGTTCTTGAAATTTTTCAAGATACAGCGTCGTTTGCAATCCATCCTGCACCTGCTGTTCAATGATCGGAACTTGCTCTTGCATTTCAGAAAGAGTAATTGCTTCAGCCGATTTATAACTTGCAAAAACCGGAGCAAAACATATAATCAATAAGCCGGTAATAATTCCTAATGTAAGTAGCGCATTTTTTGCCGGTTCGGCTTTTTCGTTCTTTATCATAGCCGGCACTTTTTTAGAGAAACCAAACATGGTTGCAGCAACCAGAAAAAGTAATCCGACACATCCGTACAGTAATATAACTTTTGATAAACTAAGTGCTTGAATTTGATCATCTGAAATTGCGGCTGATGTTCCAAACAAGGCTAATGTCACCACTACAGGTCCAATAGTGGTACCAAAACTATTTATGCCTCCTCCAAGATTAATTCGGTTACTGCCCGTTGCTTCATCACCCATAGAAATCATGAAAGGGTTAGCAGAAGTTTGCTGCACTGAGAAACCCAAACCTATAATAAACAACCCAACTAACATGCCTGTAAAGACATTGGCATAAACTGAAATAATCATAGCTGCTGCTCCAACAGCTGAAAGAAGCAGACCATACACAATGCTGCGTTTATAACCCCAACTCATGATAATGTCTTTGCCTTTACCTGATCCCCATGCAAATAGAGCCAAGGCACCTAAATAATAAGCACCATAAAACGCAAAGTCAACTAATTGGCCTTGAAACTGATCCAGGTCAAAATAGCTCCGGCAAAAAGGAATGAATACTGAATTTCCTGCCGCAATAAAACCCCAGAAAAAAAAGACTGTGGTCAGCATAGCCAATGCTCCGTAATTAGTTTTTGACTGTTCTTGAATTGTCATGATTCACAAATGTTAGTCTTCAAAGCTAAAGAATATTTTGTGCATGCGAATAAATCGGGCTTCAATTCGTACTTTTGGGAATCAACATGAACACCAACCACACACATAATGATTTTTTCTCGCTGGTATTGCCTTGTTTCAATCCTCCTACCAATTGGGAAAAAATTGTTGTGTCATCTGTGAAATCAATCATAGAAAAAACCGGAATAGTTCCTCAACTCATTCTAGTGAATGATGGCTCAGTAAAAAATACGGAAGATGACAAAATTGAATTCATCAAAAATAATTTACCTGATTTCACATACATTCAATATCCAATAAACAAAGGTAAAGGACACGCACTTAGACAAGGTGTTGCAGCAGCAAAGTATAATTTGATTATTTATACAGATATTGATTTTCCATATCTTGAAAAAAGTTTTTTGGGTGTTTATCAAAAATTATCTGAAGGATATGATGTAGTGCCCGGTCACCGGGGTAATGAATATTATTCAAAGACTCCGTTTCTCAGAAAATTGATTTCAAAATTTTTACGCTGGACATTAAAAACTTTTCTACGCCTGCCTACTGACGACTCTCAATGTGGCATCAAAGGATTCAATAAAAATGGAGCCGCTGTTTTTCTTGAAACAAAAATTGATCGTTTTTTATTTGATCTTGAATTTATAAAATTAGCGAGTAAACGAAAACTCAAATTTTCACTAGCTGAAGTAGAGCTCAAGCCAGATGTCGTTTTCAGCAAAGTTAATATGCGCATTCTGTTGCGTGAATCAATTAATTTTTTGAAAGTGCTCTGGCGATAAAACAGAATATATGAATTTGCGTGAAATGATATTGCATGAAAATTCAAAATTGAATTGGCAAAAAACGGCAAGGTTCATTGGTTCAGACAAAAACAAGATGCACGACTTGATGCAGTGGTTCTTTTCAAACGAAAAAAGAATTGCACAATTATCTGCACAAATCATGGCGCTTGTCTACGATGAAAACCCGGAAATGGTGCGCCCCTATCTCACGCAAATGATTCAACATCTTTCAAAAAAACCAATAGACGCTGTTAAGCGAATTATCATACGCACCTTTCAGTTTGAAAATGTTCCTGAAGAATCAGAAGGAATATTTTTTGAGCAAGCGCTGGGATACTTAAAAGATGCCGATGAAAGCATTGCAGTTAAAGCATTTTCCATGACAGCACTCAGAAAAATTTGTGAAAAGTATCCTGAATTATCGGTTGAAGCAATTCCATTGATTGAAATTTTAGTTGAGGAAAAAGTTTCTCCGGGAATAGTGCACAGAGGAAAACAAGAATTAAATAAACTCTACAAAATTTATAAAAATGGATCTGGAAAAAATATATCATGAGGCGCAAGAATGCACCTACAATGATAGTCCGACATTTAATATTAAAAGAGCCGTAGAATTATTTTCAGCGGTTATTTCAATTAATCCTGATTTTAAACTTGCACTGGAAGAACGTTCACGATGCTATTTCAGATTGGACATGCATGCTGAACGTATACAAGACATTTTAGCCTACACAAAGCAAAATCCGGATGTGCGTTCTAAAGTTGATATTGCAGATTCACTTTGTTATTTACAACGATATTCAGAAGCTGTCAATCTATTAAAAGGTCTTGATCTCAATCCACAGCAAATGTCAACTTTTGGTCTGCGTTTGCGTGAGAAACTATATAGACTAACAGGTCAATTTGATCTTGCGGAACAAGATAAAAAACAGGCAGATCATTACGATGAAGAACAGAAAAAACTATGGGACGATCCTAATTATTACGGACATTATATGTAAATCTGTTGATCATTAAGTACAACATTGACTAAGTGATTTACAAGGCAATTTAAATCATTTTGTTGGTTGAATAAAATCAAGATAATTGTCCGGAGTGATCACTTTATATTTTGCCTCAGGATAAGTCCTACTCCATCCCGCAGGTGCCTTCTGATTTTTTTTACCAGAATTCCATTTAAATTCCCAGGCAGATAATTTTCCACTGGACTCTTCTATGAGATCAATTTCTTGCTGGTCATAAGTTCTCCAGAAAAAAAAATGGACAGATTTGCGGGTATATGAATTGTACTTTATACGTTCAGACATAATGTAATTTTCCCACAACTCTCCAACATCAGGACGATAACGCAACGGGTTGAAATTTTTAAGTATGGCATTACGAACACCATTATCAACGAAGTACCATCGGTTTGATTTAACAACTTCTTTTCTCAGATTTCTACTGAATCCGCCAACTTTATAAATCACAAACACCCGACTAAGCAAATCAAGATAATTCTCAACAGTATTTCTGCTAATACCTTTCAAATTATTAGCTAGCTCATCAACACTGACTTCTTTGCCCGTTTGAAAAGCTATCAGTCTCAGTAAGTCTAATATTTTTCCTGATTTACGTATGCCTTCAAATTCAAGAATGTCTTTCAGCAAATTCGATCCAACCAGCTCATCAAGATATTCTGCCTTTTCATCCCAGTCTTCAATATGTTCAAGTTCAGGATATGATCCAAAAATGAGTCGTTCTTCTAATTTGTCTCGGGTATCCGCATATTTTTCATATTTACTGAATTCCATTTGTGCCAGCGGAAATAATCGAAGAGTATAACTTCTGCCTAAAAGTGGTTCACCCAATCGATTGGTTAAATCAAGCATTGAAGAACCGGTGACAAGAATTCTCAGATCTTGAATGGTGTCTACCATCAATTTAAGCTTAGCACCAATGTCAGGAATTTTCTGTGCTTCATCAATTACCAACAGCTTGTGATTTCCAATTACACGTCGGTAGTTACGAATGCTTCGTTCTGCCAGTAATTCATGGGTTCTTATATCTTCTCCATTATAGAAGAGGTATTTTTTTTTATCCAAGGATGCCGCGTATTCTTTGAGTATCGCAGTTTTACCCACCCTTCTTGGCCCTAGCAGAATCAACACTTTTTGCGACTTAAATTTTCGGTTAATTTCTGAAAAAACTGATCGTGTAAGATATTTTTCCTTCATCACTCGGGAATTTTTATTGACTTATTTAAAAAAAACACAATACAAGATTAGCTAATTTTAGACTAACTATGTGTACTAAAATACACCATTCTCTTCAATTAATCATATTATTTAACGTTAATTCCTTCATTACATTCAATATAATTACGTTAATTCCTTCATTACATTCAATATATTTACGTTAATTCCTTCAATAGAAATCATCTATACTTATCAATAAATCGCATAATAACCTATAATTTTGAAACTTAATAGTTCAAGATAGCTAACTATCCAACTCAGACAGCTCAAGCCAACGCATTTCTATTATTTCAAGTCTTGATTCAATTTCTGCCAAACGGATAGATACACGTGTAATTTCATTGCCTTCAACATTAGGATCACTTAGGAGTTCAGTGATAGAAGCTTTCTCATGTTGCAATTTTTCCATTTCTTTTTCAAGACTCTCTAACTCTGACTTTTCCTTATAGCTTAGTTTTCGTTTTGGACTTGCTTCACGAGGATCCTGCTCTTCTTTTTTCTCTACCACTTTTTGGGTTGACGATTGCTCTTTCAAATAGGATCTATATACGGTATAATTTCCAAGTATATCTTTTATTTCACCATTGCCGGAAAAATAAAATGTATGCTCAGCCATCTTATCCATGAAATAACGATCATGTGATACTACAAGCAAACATCCATCAAACTCACTCAGATAATCTTCTAAAACACTCAGCACAAAAATATCCAGGTCATTCGTTGGCTCATCCAGAATGAGGAAATTCGGATTCTTCATCAGAATGGTCATCAAATAAAGTCTCTTCTTTTCACCTCCGCTCAGTTTCTCAACCAAATTATAATGCATATCACGCGGGAATAAAAATTTCTCAAGAAACTGAGCTGCTGAAAGTGTACGCCCTTTAGACAAGGGTATAAATTCAGCAATCTCTTTGATAATTTCAATCACACGTTGATCATCTTTAAACTTCATTCCATCTTGGTGATAATAACCCAGTACAACGGTTTCACCAACATTTATTTTACCTGAATCAGGTATTTCTGCGCCTGCAATTAAATTAAGAAAAGTTGATTTACCTGTTCCATTATTTCCAACAATTCCAATCTTCTCACCTCGTTTAAATACATAAGAAAAATCACGTAATATTATTTTTTCGCCAAATCGTTTTCCTACGTGATGAAATTCTACAATTTTTGACCCAAGCCGACTCATCTGGACATCCAAATCCAATTGATCTTTTTTTATTTTTTGAGAAGCTACTTCTTTCAAATCATCAAAAGCGTCAACGCGTGCTTTTTGTTTTGTACCTCTCGCTTTAGGCTGACGACGTATCCAGTCAAGCTCAGTGCGCATGAGGTTTTTTGCCTTGCTGATAGTGGCCTGCAAAATATCTTCTCGCTCAGCTTTTTTCTCAAGATAGTATGAAAAGTTTCCGTTGTAACGATACAAAGTTTGATCATTCATCTCAAAAATTGTATTACAAATCACCTCCAAAAAATAACGATCATGCGTAACCATGATAATGGTTGACTTAGACTTTGACAATTCAGCCTCAAGCCATTCAATCATATCTAAGTCAAGATGATTGGTGGGCTCATCAAGAATCATAATATCAGGTTCATTAATCAGAATTTTTGCAAGTGCAAGACGCTTTTTCTGACCACCTGACATGGTGCCTATTTTTTGACTCTTATCATCAATTTTTAATTGAGACAAAGTCATGTCAATTTTCACATCATAATCCCAGGCATTAGCTGAATTCATTAGTTCACCTGCTCTCTCTAATTCATCTCCATTTTCAGGATTCTCAAGCGCCTTTTGATATGCTTTAATAGCTTTTGATTCGCGGGTATCTGCAGACAATATCTCTTCTAAAATAGTTTTATCCGGATTAAAATTCTCAGCCTGTTGAAGATAATCCACACGAATATCATTCCTGAAAACAATATTCCCACTATCCGCTCCCTCAATACCGCAAAGTATTTTTAGTAAAGTAGATTTTCCGCTACCATTTTTTGCAACAAAGGCAACTTTATCACCTCTGTTCAACCCAAATGTTATGTCTTTAAAAAGTACACGTACACCAAATGATTTGGTAAGATTTTCAACCGATAAATAATTCATTTCAAAATTTAATTAGCGCAACCGGTCAAGTGATTTCACCAATTGTTCATCATGTTTAATGCCACGTAAAGCCAATAATAGAAAAGGAATTGCGGCTACCAATATAAAGAAACCGGGTTTGGTTGAAAATTGAACGATCAAATCATCCGTATTCTCAACAGCTGCCGCTGATAAAAGCACCGGTTTTCCAAAAAAATAAAAAGCATAAATACCCAATACAACCAGAATATGTAAAACCAGCGTGAGACGTGTCAGCAGAATTTGTCTTTTGCGTTTTTTGTACATCATGAAACAAACAATGATCAGCAGTGCCAGTAAAACGTATATCAAATAGAGCGGCACAGCGCGCGTAGTTCCAAGTAAATCACCCACAAGTCCGTTTGGCCCTAGACTAGTTGTACTTGTAATTTTTTCAGTGCCAATCACAGTGCTAATTTCAATTGAAAACAATGGAAACCAGAGCATGAGCAAAACACAAATCAAGGCAATTAAAAAATAAACTGATTGAATTCTTTGTATCATCGGTTATATAAATAAGTTTAATCCTTGCAAATATAGCAATGTATGGTGCCTGTAACCAAAATACCTGTTGCATTTATATTTAGACACATTGAATTATTAATAAATTTTGAGAAATCATACCGGTAGCCTATGTCAGTTTGCATTAACTTTGACAGGTTATAAAGAGTAAATAAGTTCTTCCATTTCTACATGAAAGCATTGTATATAAAAGAGCTTCGTAGTTTTTTAGGGTCTATCATTGGCTACATTTTCATTACCATTTTTTTGGTACTGAATAGTTTGTTCCTTTGGGTATTCTCTTATGAAACAAATATTTTAGATGGGGGCACTGCTGACCTGCGCCCGTTTTTTGGTATCAGCCCAATCATTTTTATCATTTTGATTCCGGCAATAACTATGCGTTCATTTTCTGAAGAAAAACGCACAGGCACAATTGAACTGCTATTCACCAAGCCTATCTCAGACCTCACCATAATTCTTACCAAATATTTGGCAGGCGTTACCCTGGTTTTCATTTCTATCATTCCAACATTTGTATATTACTTCACGGTGCATCAGTTAGGTGACCCTGTGGGCATTGTTGATGATGGGGCAACTATCACCTCTTATTTTGGATTAATGTTAATTGGTGCTTGTTTGGTTGCGGTTGGAATTTTTGCCAGCTCAGTTACCAATAGTCAAATTGTTTCATTCATCTTAGCCATGTTCTTGTCCTGGTTTCTTTTTCTGGGACTTGATTTGCTGGCCGTTTACAGTCAGTTTGGCGGGCTTGATTTATTGTTCAGAAATCTTGGAATGATGGAGCATTACACCGCGTGTCAAAAGGGAGTACTTGACACCCGCGACTTAATTTATTTTATCAGTTTCATCGCAATTTTTATTCTCACAACAAAACTCATTCTGCAGTCTCGTAAGTGGTAATATATGTTTGTAAAGAAAAAAAATAGTTCAAAATCTGACCTCATCAACTTTGCTGCTTTGATTGGAGTAATTATTCTATTGAACTATATCTGCTCATTCTTTTTTGGAAGATTTGATTTTACTGAAGATAAGCGTCACACACTTTCTCCTAACACCATTGCTCTATTGCAGAATGAAAAAAGATTGCAGGATCGTATCTTGTTCAAAATTTATCTTGAAGGTGACCTGCCGGCAGATATGATGCGCATTAGAAATGCAGTGCAAGAAAAATTAGATGAATTCATTGTTTATGCCGGTGAAAACATTCAATATGAATTCATTGATCCAAACGGAGATGAAGATGAAGATTTTAATCTACAGGTGCAGGAATCAATCTATGACAAAGGGCGCGGTATTATTCCCTGTGACATGGAAATCATTGAATCAGGAAAAACTGAAATCAAAACCGTTTGGCCGGGAGCCATTATTGAATACAAAGGCTTAACCATTGATCATGTACAATTTTTCAAAAAACGGGTAATTCTGCACAATGATGACATTCGCAATCTGGCAGATGTTTCAATAAATAATCTGGAGTATCTTTTAATTTCAGCTATCAGACGAGTAACTGATGAGGAGAAAAAAAGGATAGCATTTTTGCAAGGACAAGGTGAACTGATGCCTGTTCAAACTGCTGATATCAGAGATGGTTTGATGAGATATTATGAGGTAAAAGATGTTACCATTAACGGACAAATCAACGCACTGGATGAAATTGACGCACTAATTGTGGCATCTCCCACCGAGCGCTTCAATGAACGAGACAAGTTTGTTATTGATCAGTTTATTATGAGAGGTGGCAAAGTTCTATGGTTTGTTGATCCGGTTTATGTTGATCGTGATTCTCTCTATTTCACCGGAGAAACTTATGGTGTTGCCTCCAATCTAAACATAGAAAAAGATATGATTTACAAATACGGAGTGAGATTAAACACTGATCTCATCATTGATAAAACATGTGGCCCGCTCTATGTGCCTGGTCATCCTACGGGAATTGTAGACTGGTATTTTTATCCAAATCTTGAACGTGAAAATCATCCAATCACAAAAAACATTGATCCAATTAAGTCAGAATATGCCAGTTCTATTGATATAGTAAATGAGCAAGAAAAATCTATCAAGAAAACCGTACTACTCAAATCAAGTTATAACTCCCGCATTTTTAAAGCACGTGCGCGTGTAAACTATTCAATTATTGACGTTGAACCTAAATTTAATGACGGTACACAAGGTGATTTTCCGGTTGCTGTTTTACTTGAAGGAATTTTTCCGTCGGCCTTTGAAAACAGATTGCCTGATGCATTTGTCAATTCAGCCGACTATCAAACAAGATTCAGATCTGACTCAACAAAAATGCTTGTGGTTGCTGATGGTGATATTATTCGCAATGAAGTTGACTCTATGCTTAAAGACGGGCAAATGCGATATTATCCTATCCCTCTAAAAACAGATGTGTATGGAGTAATGAATCAAAATGGCACCCCAAAATACATTTACGGTAATAAAGAATTTGTACTCAATTCAGTTGATTATATGTTGGATGATTTCTCACTAATAGATGTGCGCACTAAAACGATCACATTGCGAATGCTTGATACCGCGCGCATTATTGAAGAAAAAGAATTTTGGAGAATGCTCAACATCTTGCTGCCGCTCATGCTCATCTCATTGGTTGGCGCAGGTCAATTTTTAATTCGCAAAAAAAGATTTGCTACCGGTTTCTGATATAAACTCCGGCTTCTGAAAGACTGGTAAAAAATTGCTGATTCTTCATAAGTTCTCCAACTCACTGTTTTGTATATTTGTGCATGATTGAAGTGTCTGTCTTTTATTCTCAGATATTTTATTGCATACATTTGAAAAGAAACTCAGGCAAAATCATTCAACTTAGTTAACATGATGCGATCAAAAAAATTTAGAACAATATCTATTCTGGTTCTGTTGGCAGGGCTAGCACTAATTGCCTGGTGGTTAAACAAAGGTCAAGATAACTCAAAACTTGCAGATGAGGCGCTTTCAGATTTTGCGGTGAAAGATACAGCGGCTATTGATAAACTGATTTTGAATGATACGGAAGGAAATCCTGGTGTGACCTTAATCCGCACCGCCAACGGATGGACCACTGATAAGGATATCTGCGTTCAACAACATCTGGTCAACACCATGCTTGAAACAATTAGACACGTCACCGTAAAGGGACTAGTACCAAAGGATGCCATTGAAACCGTAAATAAAAATCTCACTACACACCATAAAAAATTAGAAATCTTTGTTCAGGGAGAGCTTGTAAAAACCTGGTACATTGGTAATCCATCACCTGATCATTATGGCACTTACATGTTGCTGAAAGATCCTGAAAAAGGCAAATCACCTGAGCCATTTATCATGCACATGCCTAATGAACATGGCAGTTTACAATCTCGTTTCATTACTAACCCAAATGAAATGGAATGCTCAGGAATTTTCAATTATGATCCGTTAGATGTCAAATCAATTGATGTAAAGCAACCTGATTCAAGCCATCTCAATTTTAAAATTGTGGCTAACGATGAAAATAATTTTTCTCTCTTCAATAATCAGAAAAGTATTGCAAATTTTGATACTACCAGAGTGCGTTCTTATATTCTCTATTATAAAAAAGTGCACTATGAATCACACAACTCATTGCTCAATGCTAAACAGGTAGATTCACTCAAACTTGCTGTACCGTACTTTACCATTGAGGTGACCAATAAAAAAGATGAGTCAAAGAAAATAGCGCTTTACAAAAAAAGATTTGTTGTTGAGCGTTATGGATATGACGGAAAATTACTTCAATATGATCAAGACAGACTTTGGGTTGTTTTACCTGACGGCAGACTGGTTGTAGGTCAATATCACGTTTTTGATAAATTGCTGCGCGATATCCGATACTTTGATAAAAATACCCCGGCGTACCAATTCTAATACGCTCATTCTTGGAATCCCATGTTGCAGGCAATGGGCTAATAAGCATGGCTTGTTTCTGGTAATTATTTACATTTGTCCAAGAATTCTCAAAACTCTATGCGCGCTTATCTTGACAATGCAGCAACAACACCCATGGCACCTGAAGTAATTGAGGTGATGACCAACGTAATGAAAGATAATTTTGGAAATCCTTCATCACAACATTCATTTGGGCGAGAGTCAAAAGCCATCATTGAGCATGCACGCAGAAGAGTTGCTCGTTTAATTAATGCTGAATCAAAAGAAATCATTTTTACATCCGGCGGCACTGAGGCAGATAATCTGGCTATTCATGCTGCCATAGATGATTTGGGTGTAACCCGTATTATAACATCTGCAATTGAACATCACGCAGTAGGACATACCGTCACAGCACAAAGTAAAGCAAAGGTAGTCTACGTTAATCTCACTCCAACCGGACGCGTTGACATTGATCATTTGGAAGAATTGCTCAAAGCAAGCAATGAAAAAACACTTGTTTCTCTGATGCACGCCAACAATGAAATTGGTACCCTGCTTGACGTGAGAAAAGTTGGAAATCTTTGCAAAACTTACAATGCCTATTTTCATTCAGACACCGTGCAAACAATGGGACACTATGCGGTGAATATTCATGATCCTGAAATTCATTTCGTAACCTGCGCCGCACATAAATTTCACGGCCCAAAAGGAATTGGATTTTTGTACGTGAATAAAAATTTAAAATTCACCCCGGCTATTCACGGCGGTTCACAAGAGCGCGGTTTGCGCGGCGGAACTGAAAATCTTACAGGCATCGCAGGCCTGGCAAAAGCACTCGAACTAGCTAATGAAAATATTGAAGAGCATCAGCAATACGTGCAAGGTTTAAAGTCATACATGATTGATGAATTGCAGAAACGAATTCCCGGTGTTGGTTTTCATGGTGAAATTGATCCTCGCAAAAGTTTGTATACCGTACTCAATGTGAAGTTTCCTGATTTTGAACACAAAGCCATGTTCTTGTTTTTGTTAGATCTTGAAGGTGTTGCATGCTCAGGCGGCAGCGCTTGTACCTCAGGTGCCAGCACAGGTTCACATGTACTTGAAGGTATAAAAGCTGAAACAAGAAAACCTAATGCTCGCTTTTCATTCAGCCGTTATACCACCAAAGCTGAAATTGATTTCGCACTTGAAAAAATTGAGAAGGTGTTACACACTAAATCACTCTCTTGATTTGTTTGTCTGCAAAATCATTTCAAAAAAAAATCATTACACCTTAAGTACCTTCAAATTTTCAAAGCTGAGTTTCCCATCTTTGAGGTCAAGCAAAATTTTACTGCCCGCATGCACCGTTCCGGCAAGTATTGATTTTGATAATTGATTCAGCAAATCACGTTGCATCACTCGTTTTACCGGTCTTGCACCAAATTGCGGATCATATCCTTCCAATGCAAGCCACTCCAATGCTTCATCGGTTGCCTCAATTTCAACATCTGTTTCTTTGAGTCGTTTTGCCAGCATACCAAATTGTATCTTCACTATTTGCAACACATCTTTTCTGCTCAGTGGCTGAAACATGATTGTTTCATCAATTCGGTTTAAAAATTCAGGGCGAATTGATTTTTTGAGCAAATCAAATACCTCTTCTTTGGTTTGTTCAACAATTTTATCTTTGTTTTTATCCGTGAGTTTGTCATAATTTTCCTGAATAATATGAGCGCCTAAATTTGATGTCATTATCACAATCGTGTTTTTAAAATTCACGGTTCTGCCCTTATTATCAGTTAGTCTTCCATCATCCAACACCTGCAATAAAATATTGAAAACATCAGGGTGCGCCTTTTCTATTTCATCAAGCAGTACAATACTATACGGTCTTCTTCTCACAGCCTCGGTCAATTGTCCGCCTTCATCATATCCCACATACCCCGGAGGCGCTCCCACTAACCTGCTAACTGAATGCTTTTCCTGGTATTCACTCATATCAATCCGCGTCATTGCATTTTCATCATTGAACAAATATTCAGCTAATGCCTTTGCTAATTCAGTTTTACCTACACCGGTAGTTCCTAAAAATATAAATGAACCAATAGGCTTCTTCATATCCTGCAAACCTGCCCTGCTGCGGCGCACCGCATCTGAAATGGCGGTGATAGCATCTTCCTGCCCAACAACTCGTTTGCCTAATTCTTCTTCCAGCTTAAGCAATTTTGAGCGTTCACTCTCAATCATTTTTGAAACCGGAATGCCTGTCCATTTAGAAACAACAGTGGCAATTTCTTCCGCGTCTACCTCTTCTTTAATCATCTTTGAATCAGCTTGCATATCGGCTAATTCTTTCTTAAAATTAAGTAAAGCTTCTTCCTTATTTTTTATCAATCCATATCTTATTTCTGCCACTTTTCCGTAATCACCATCACGCTCAGCTTGTTCAGCTTTCAGTTTTAATTGTTCAATTTCTTCACTGGTGCGCTGCACATTTTCAACCACATCTTTTTCTGCTTGCCATTTAGCCATTAGGGCAGTGCGTTTTTCATTTAACTCTGAAAGTTCATGCTGCAACTGTTCTAATTTTTTCTGATCCTTCTCGCGCTTTATTGCTTCGCGTTCTATTTCAAGTTGCATAATACGTCGGTCAATTTCATCCAACTCTTCAGGTTTTGAGTTCATTTCCATGCGCAGTTTTGAAGCAGCCTCATCAATCAGGTCAATTGCTTTATCAGGTAAAAACCGGTCGGTAATGTACCTCTGTGAAAGTTCTACAGCAGAAATAATTGCAGCATCTTTAATGAGTACTTTGTGATGTGCTTCATATTTATCTTTAATTCCGCGTAGTATCGATATGGCATCATCAGCAGTTGGTTCGTCAATCAATACAGTTTGAAATCTGCGCACCAAGGCTTTATCTTTTTCAAAATATTTCTGATACTCATTCAGTGTGGTGGCACCCACGGCGCGCAATTCTCCCCGGGCAAGTGCAGGTTTCAAAATATTGGCTGCGTCCATGGCGCCTTCACCGCCACCCGCACCAATCAAGGTATGTATTTCATCAATAAATAATAAAATCTCACCATCTGAATCTATCACCTCTTTCACAACAGATTTAAGGCGCTCTTCAAATTCGCCTTTGTATTTTGCCCCTGCTACAAGCGCTCCCATGTCTAATGAAAAAACCTTGCGTGATTTCAAATTTTCAGGCACATCACCATTTACAATTCGGTGCGCAATTCCTTCAGCAATGGCGGTTTTACCCACACCAGGTTCACCAATTAATATCGGGTTGTTTTTTGTTCTGCGCGTTAATATTTGTAATACCCTTCTTATCTCTTCATCTCTCCCAATCACCGGGTCAAGTTTACCTGCCTTAGCCAAACCATTCAAATCTTTAGCATACTTAGCCAATGCTTGGTATGTATCTTCTGAACTTTTTGAGTTCACCGTATTTCCATTGCGTAATTTCATAATGGCCTGTTTAATTTTCTCTTTTGTAATACCTGAATCTTTTAAAAATTTTCCCAGCTGGTCATTCAAATCTTTCATTGCCAGAAACAATAACTCAATAGATAAATACTCATCCTTATAAGTATCCATCTGTTTAAAGGCATTTGCCAACAAGGTGTTAGCCGCACCACTTAAGTGCAATTGTCCGCCACTCACCTTTGGGTAACTTACCACAATGCTGTCTACTGTCTGCTGAAATATTTTTTCATTCACTGCACATTCTCTTAGTAAAAACGGAATCACGCTGTTATCCACCTCCATCATTCCCTTGAGTAAATGAGCAGGTTCTATCACTTGCTGTCCGTTACCCTCAGCAATCAATTGTGCCTTGTGCAAAGCCTCTTGTGATTTGGTTGTCAGTTTTTCAAAATTCATAAACTCACTTTTTATTCTGCATTAAGTGACATTGCGTACAAATCAACTATGCAAGTTTGAAATCTCATCCAGCAATAAAAATTCCAATCCATTTTTCAATCTCTTTTCCTGAAAATTTGACTGTAATCTAGCGGTTTTAATGACAATTATTCTGTAATTCTATTAACCACAGGTCAATTTTTCCGATTCCCGTTCATATTTTTCTCCGCCATTGAAACAGTGCACCACTAAATTATCTATCACGCACACCATCACGTGAACAAAAAAAAATACTCAGGCATTCAACAACATCTATTAAAAAATAATCAGGCTGCCCGGGCGTGCTTTCCGCTTCTAGTTGTATTTTGCCCTGTGGTTCAGCAATTTTTTTTTAGTAGCTTCCGTTGGTCGCTCCTAAAAACAAATCTTCACACACAGGTCATGCACACAAGCTATCCACTTCAATCACTGGCAGGTTGGGTAGCAGGTTGCACGCAAAATCTTGATTGATTGTAAAAAAAAAGCCCCGTTTTCACGAGGCTTCATAACTAAGGTTAATAATTGTATTTTCTATCTCACACGTTCAGTGAGCAAATCCAACTCAATGGTTGAATTTCCGTTGCGCACAACTTCTGACTTAATAATTAAATAAGTCATATTCTCCCACATAAAGAAAAAACCACGCATGTGTTTACCTCTAAAGGGGAATGAAATAATGTCGGGTGCACGCTCCACAACAAATTTTCGAATTGCCTCACGCACTGCTTGTGACAATTCATGATAATAAACGATGTTCTTCATTTTACTTATCAGGTTTGAAATCATAGACCCGAATTTATAAATTTTTCAAACACCGTTCAGTATAATTATCTCTTAAATAATTGTTAATAAGTTGTTTTATCTATTTTTTAATAAATAAACAGTTTTTTTAACTATATATTTCGAATTTTTATTGATTATTATCAATTTTATCGACCAATCTGCCCAATACAATAAAAATTAATCATTTCACCGTTTAATCACCGTGAACCATGCCTCGGTAATGAAATACTGCATCCTCAAAACTTTTCGCACGTAGATTATAGCAACCAGTCGTTTGCTGATTCCCTAAAAATTTAATTTGGCGTGATTTTCATTCAGATAATTAATTAACCATAATCTGAACTCATCAATATTAACCCAACCGTATTTTCTATCCTCATCATCTACATTTCGTGATTCTAAAGTGTAGTCCATTTTTTCACAAATCACCCCAAAAAAATCCTCTGCAAAAAATTCAAGTTCGGGACAATTGTTCATGAAATTAAAATAGAATTCTTGGTATAAGTCATCAAAACTTAAGTCCTTTTGCGTGAATTGTACAAGAATTTTAAGAAACTGTTTTTCTATACTCATTGAACTTGAAATTGAATAAACATCCCTATAAAAAATTACAAATCAAAATAACTAATGGTCCTCTCAGTTTTTTTTGCCGGATTTGTATTGCGAGGCTCACGTTCAGTTTTCGACAACCAGTTTTGCAGTGAATCATATTCATATTCATAGTTGAATTCAGATATCACGCTATCCCTGAAATCATACAGCAGTTTCTTATTTATATTTCCGTTATCATCATACTGAAACATTGTGCGTGTATCATATTGCGCAGTAGTTGTCCAAAACTTCACCTCCTGAATTCGGCCGGCGTTATCAAAAACTTGTTCCCACAGTTGAATCAATTCACCATCGGCATTCACATGTTTCACTTCTATTGCATTGCCTTCATTATCAAATTTTGTTGCAACCTGTTTAGTCACTGTGCCTGCTGCACTCAGCCAGTTTTCCCCAATTCGGTTTCCTTTTTTATCAAAAGCGTAACGGCAAACTGATGCCAGTACTCCGTATTTTCCATAATATTTTGATTCAAGCAATAAGCCTTTTTTAGAAAAGGTATTTACCTGTTCAAAAACCACAGTATCAAACAAATTGTAGGTTTTATAACCGCTGAGTCTATTTTTTTTATCGTATTCAAAAACCATACGATAAGTTACCGTATAATCAGCCAGCATATAGGTTTGAGAAATTTTTCTATTCAACGAATCAAACTCATTTTTGTACAACCAATTTATGCCGCCATAGTTTGAATATTCGGTGTGCATGGTTTGTTGCCCTGCTTCATTATAATCATACTCCACCCACAAGGTGGGGCCACTTTTGGTCACGCCACCGCGTCCGTTTGGGTACAACATATACACCTCTTCTTTCACATGTTTTACCTTGCCCCTAAAACCGGCTTTCTCAGCATCTGATTGTGCAGTGCAAAGCATAGCTGCAAAGCAAATGCAAGTTGCTAATACAATTTTTACCCTAGTCATGTTTCCTCAATTCAAATTTGTGTAATTGAAACGTAGGTGAAGGTAGTTGAATTTTTGGTTTTATAATAAAGGAGAATAGGTGATCCAAATTATCTTCCATTTTCAAAAACTTCAAAGCTGCAAATGCAATAAAGAGTATTAATCACAAAAAAAAACTCCCCGACAAAATTTGCCGAGGAGTTCTTCTAATTAGTTGAGAGAATGAATATTTATTTTACCGAATCAACCACTGCTTTAAAAGCTGTTGGGTGGTTAAGTGCTAAATCAGCAAGAACTTTGCGGTTGAGTTTGACACCTTTTTTGTTCACCAAACCGATGAACTGAGAATAACTCATTCCGTGCTGACGAGCTCCGGCATTAATTCTTTGAATCCAAAGCGCTCTGAAAGCGCGTTTCTTTTGTTTACGTCCTGAGAAGGCATGAACGAGACCTTTTTCGATGGCGTTTTTAGCAACGGTCCATACATTTTTCTTTCTTCCCCAGTACCCCTTAGCGAGCTTCATGAAGCGTTTTCTTCTTGCTCTCGAGGCAACGGCATTTACTGATCTTGGCATACGTTTAAATTGTTTTTGGTAAAGAGTGCGTTTTGTTTACGTCTTAGTTACTCGCTTACCGGGTTGTTAACTTTAACCTTTCCTGTTCAGTCCCCAATAATTTGGGCACCAGGAATTACATAAGCAATTGTGCCTTTACACTTTTAACGTCGGCTTTGTGAACCAAACCGTCTTTAGTGAGGCGTGCTTTTCTTTTCGTTGACTTTTTAGTCAAAATGTGGCGTTTGAAAGCGTGCTTTCTTTTGATTTTGCCACTTCCGGTAACCGTGAATCTCTTCTTGGCACTGGATTTTGTTTTCATCTTTGGCATCTTCTTCTCTTTTTATATCCCAACTAATTATTTACTTTTTCTTCGGGTTGATCATCATGATCATTTTTTTACCGTCAAGTTTTGGCAATTGTTCAACCACTCCATACTCTTCAAGTTCTTGCGCAAATCTCAGCAATAAAATTTCCCCACGCTCTTTGAACACAATGGCTCTTCCTTTAAAAAACACATACGCTTTTACTTTGGAGCCTTCTTTCAAAAATGCTTTGGCGTGATTGAGTTTAAAGTTGAAATCGTGATCTTCGGTATTAGGACCGAAACGAATTTCTTTTACAACAACCTGCGCTTGTTTAGCTTTAATTTCCTTTTGTTTTTTCTTCTGTTCATAGAGGAACTTTTTATAGTCTATGATTTTACAGACCGGCGGCACCGCATTAGGTGAAATTTCAACCAGATCAAGTTCTGATTCTTGCGCTTTTTTAAGTGCATCGCGGATTGACATGACGTCAGCTCCACCATCCCACACTACGCGCACTTCAGGCGACGTTATACGTTCATTGATCCGGTGTGCTTCTTCTTTTTGTCTATTGAAGAATCTTCTGCCTCCTTCCGGTCTTCTTTGTGTTTCGTAAGCTATAGTTCGTTCCTCCTTTCTTGAGTTGTCTAATTCAATTCTTTTTCTATTTCTTTGGTCAGAAAATCTGCAAATGCCTGCTGTGTCATACTTCCTAAATCTCCCTCTGCTTGTTTTCTAACACCAACCTCACCTGCTTCTGCTTCTTTTTCCCCAACAATTAACATGAAGGGTATTTTCTTCACTTCGTTGTCTCGAATTTTCTTTCCAATTTTTTCGTTCCTTTCGTCAACGAAGCCGCGAATATCGTAATTATTTAAGAAATCTAAAACTTTTTGTGCGTAATCATTATATTTTTCGCTGATTGGCAGCACCGCTACTTGGTCTGAAGTCAGCCACAGTGGGAACTTTCCGGCACAATGCTCTATCAACACGGCCACAAAGCGTTCCATTGATCCAAAAGGCGCTCGGTGAATCATCACCGGACGATGTCTTTCATTATCTGAACCAATATACTCAAGCTCAAAGCGTTCAGGTAAATTATAATCTACTTGAATGGTTCCTAGCTGCCACTCACGATTCAAGGCATCTTTTACCATGAAATCAAGTTTAGGGCCGTAAAACGCAGCTTCACCATATTCAACTACTGTTTTTAATCCTTTCTCTGCAGCGGCTTCAATGATGGCTTGTTCTGCCTTGTTCCAGTTCTCATCACTTCCAATATATTTATCCGGATTATTTGGATCACGCAATGAAATTTGAGCCTGATAATTTTCAAACTTCAGTGTCTTGAATATATACAAAACCAAATCAATCACGTTTTTGAATTCCTCTTTCACCTGATCTTGCGTGCAAAACAAATGGGCGTCGTCCTGCGTAAATCCTCTTACCCTAGTTAACCCATGTAGTTCGCCACTTTGCTCATAACGATACACAGTTCCAAACTCTGCAAATCGTATCGGCAGATCTTTATAACTTCTTGGTTTGCTCTTATAAATTTCACAGTGATGCGGACAGTTCATCGGTTTGAGCATAAACTCTTCGCCTTCATTGGGAGTTGTAATGGCTCTGAACGAATCAGCTCCGTATTTTGCAAAATGTCCTGAAGTAATGTACAATTCTTTGCCTCCAATATGCGGAGTAATTACTTGCTGATAACCTGCTTTTCGTTGTGCTTTTTTCAAAAAATTCTCTAACCTTTCACGCAGTTGAGCTCCTTTAGGAAGCCATAGCGGCAGCCCCATTCCAACTTTTTGTGAAAAGGTAAATAATTCAAGTTCTTTCCCTAATTTTCTATGATCTCTTTTCTTTGCTTCTTCAAGCATAGTTAAATAATCAGCTAGTTCTTTAGCTTTAGGAAAAGTGATACCATACACGCGGGTAAGTTGTTTATTTTTTTCATCGCCTCGCCAGTATGCACCGGCAATTGACATCAACTTCACTGCCTTAATAAATCCGGTGTTTGGTATATGTGGACCCCGACACAAGTCAGTAAAATTTCCCTGAGTATAAAAGGTGATTGTACCATCAGCCAAACCATCTATCAATTCAAGTTTATACGGGTCAGCTTTTTCAGTAAAATACTTAATTGCATCTGCTTTGGAAATTTCTTTTCTGATGTACGGATTCTTCTGAGAAGCTAGTTCCATCATCTTTTTCTCAATTTCAGGTAAGTGAGCGTCAGTAATTGAATGTTCACCTAAATCAATGTCATAATAAAAGCCATCTTCAATAGGTGGGCCAATAGCAAGTTTTACACCCGGAAAAAGTGCTTCAATTGCCTCAGCCATCAAGTGAGCAGATGAATGCCACATTGCCATTTTACCCCCATCATCATTCCAGGTAAGTAATTTTAATACTGATTTTTCAGGCAAGGTGCGCGTTGCATCAATTATTTCACCGTTTACTTCAGCAGCAAGCACGTTGCGCGCTAATCCTTCACTAATGCTTAATGCCACATCTAATGCTGTAGCGCCTTGTTGGTATTCTCTGACAGTTCCGTCAGGTAAAGTAACTTGAATCATGTTAAGCCAAATTGTAGTTTATTTAAATCTGTGTCAGGGTGTCACCTTAAAAAGATTTCACTGACACAAGTTGTTGCATTATTAAACAGCGGTGCAAAAGTACGATAAAAAAAAAGCTCCTCAGACATTTGCCTGAGGAGCTCTTGATTTCTTGAATCAGTTTTACATTTTATAACCCATTACCAGAACCATTGCACCTCGTTCTTTCATGGTTGGTGTTTTGTTCTCAGCACCAACGATGCCCGGAATTGAATAGCTAACGAAAACGCGTTTTAATCTGCCTCCGTTTGGTTTTTTCTCGTCGTATACTTTTTGCAGTTCAGTAGTTTCAACCACTACATTTTTACCCATAATGCCACTGAATTCTTTCAGCAAAATGCGGCTTGTAATAGTTTGGTCTTCATCATAGATCTGAACAGTAATGTCATTTGGCAATGATTTACCATTGAATGAGAAACGATAGTCAGTTTGATTGAACAAATAAACTTCCACTTCTTTTGTTTGTTTGTAAGTTTTAAAGTTGAAGTAGGTAACTTTAGAACCATCATAACGATAGGGTTTCAAAGCATCTTTTGCCTCAACTTTTTGTGACTCAATGTTTTCTTTAAATTCTGTAAGATTAGCTGCGGTTTGTGCAAACAGCACAACACAACAGAAACTTGCAATAATAATGAGCGTCCTTTTCATATGTTATTTTTTTTATCCACTTAACCCTTGCAGCGGGTTGCCTATTCAATTTAACGGACTAGTTCCGAGATTCTTTTTTGGCTCATGGCGTGCGTCAATCCTTTGTTTATTTTATCGCTTGCGTATTTATCTTTTGACAATTCATTCAACGAATACGCTGGCTCACATGTTATGCATTAACAATTTTAGATCGTAATTTTTTAATCAGATCACCCAGAGTTTTAAACTCATCTTCAGAAAGCTCAAGTTCAGTTGCATTTTCATCAGCTACATAAGCTTGTACAGAAGCGAATCCATCAAAAGTTACCTGAATATTTTCAAGATCTGAAATGAGCCATCCAATATCTGTGCCACTGTTTTTAGGGTCTTTTAATCCTTTGATGATATTGCTAAGGATAGACATTTGCTCAGTGATTTGTGCACCAAGACCTTCTTTATTCTTATTTTTCTCGTAGTCATAAACACCTAGGTACATTCCTTCAGTCCATGCTCCGGCAAAATGAATTGACGATTTATGTTGCATGTCATTTTCTTCCATGTATGACTCAGTGCGTTCATGAATATCAATCATTAGAATTTCAATAGAATCTTTGTTTTCAATATTTTTATCAAAACGCTCCATCAAATCCTGATTTTCAAAAACGGCTTCCATTCCAATTTTTTCAGCCAATGTGGTAATCACACTTAAATATTTGCGACCTTCATTTGACTGTTCATTTAAAACGCAGTATGCCATATCAGCAGAATAAACTCCGAAGTTGAGCATTTGTTTCAACTCTTCAGTATATTTTGATTCGTTGCCAACCGGGTTGGTAATATTGCTGTGATAAGCCAATCCTGATTTTTTAAAGATACTTGCAACCTGCAATGGAGAAGGCAAATGATAGTCTACGTCTGGAGACTCAAACATGTCTTCTGTCAGAATTTCTTCGTGAACAGAGGTGTCTACCACATTCACATTGTCTTCTGGCTCTGAGTTACCGCATGATGCCAGAAAAGATCCGCAAATAGCGGCAAGAGCAAGGCCTTGAATTGATTTTACAGTCATTTTTGTAAAGATTTAGGGTAGCTAAAGTAAAAAAAGGTTTTTAATCAGATGGTATCCGACTTCATTTTTTTAATAAAATGGCAGGAATTCCATTTTTTTCGTTCCTTTGTTTTTCCAATTTATTAAATCGTTTATGAGAAGAATTGCTTTTTTAAGTATTTTCATGATTGTTGCAACTGTCAGTCATGGACAACTTTGGTTTGATGTAGGATTGAAAGGCGGCGGCGGTTCAGGTTTTCTGAAAAGTTCAGTTATTAAAGATGACTCAAGACTTACAATCAATCCGGGATACAACTATTTCTTTGGTGGAAAAGTAGGCATTAACTACGGTTACTACGTGTCAATTGCAACGGATATTACCTACGGCAAAAACTCTTTCTCATTTAATCAGGCTGAACTTTTTGGATCAACTACTACTTATAAATACACGGTAAATTACAATGCAATGTGTATTACCCCTCTTTTCAGATTTACTAAAGAGGCATCTTATTTAGAAGCCGGACCCGAATTTGTAATGGTGAAAAAACCAACCATTTCAGATGAGGCAACTTCATTGACCAATTTCTCAACTGACCGAATCAACACCAAAATGACCAATTTAGTTTTTGGTTTTGGAGGATATATAGTAGGCAATGATATAGTTGCACTTCAAATGGGCTTGAGGGTTCACTACAGTTTGTCAAATCTCACACATCCTGATTACGAGAGTTCAAATTTTCCGTTCAGCAACTATACTGATATAACCGGCGGAACTGAAACCAATCCATTTACTGTGCAACTCCACCTTGAACTTAATTTTTCATTAGGTCAGATTGCTCGTTCAAGCAGTAAATGCGGAAGACGTGTTGCTTTTGTCAGTTTTTGATTAAGATAAATTGTGAACACGCGTACACCGGTTATTCTATTCATACTGGTGGGTCTGATTTCCGGTATTTTACTAGGTTATTATGTTGATTTTACTTGTTCTGTTCTATTCTGTTTTGGCGCAGTAGTTTGTACACTTTTTGCGTATTGGTACAGCGCAAAAATAATGAGTAAAATTCAAGCCGGATTTTTACCACTTGCATTCTTTTCTGTCGTACTGATTGGCATACAACTCAATCAATATCATGACAGCCGGAATCGTTCATCGTACTATACAAATTTCTGCCTTGACAGCCAACTTGAAATTTCACAACTGCGAGTTAGTTCAGCGCCGGTAATTTCAGAAAAATGGATTAAATGCGATGCACAGGTTCAGGTAATCAATGAAAACCTAGCAACTGGTAATATCAAACTTTACATAGAACGAGATTCATTGTCAGAAAATCTTCAATATGGTGATGAGATTTTTTGTCAGCATAAATTTCTTGATGTTCAGAATCCAAAAAATCCTGATGAATTTAACTACTCCAATTATCTAAGTCATGAAGATATTTATGCGCAAAGTTTTTTGTTTTCGGGTTCATGGAAAAAAACCGGAAACAGCGCAAACTATTTGCTGAATACTATCTATGAAATCAGATCATGGTGTAGTGATCAATTTGATAAATCAAGCCTGAGTGATGAGAATAAGGCAGTAGCAAAAGCATTGATTCTTGGTGATAAAGAAACAATTTCTGACGAATTAATGCTGAGTTATGGAGCAGCAGGCGCACTGCATGTACTTGCAGTTTCCGGCTTGCATGTAGGAATTGTTATGTTGATGCTAAGTTTTGTATTAAAACCGCTTCGCTCCTTGAGAAAAGGTAGGTTCATGTTTCTGCTTTTTGCTTTAACCGGAATTTGGTTCTACGCCACGCTCACCGGATTATCTCCATCTGTGCTAAGAGCTGCTGTAATGTTTTCATTTGTGCTCATTGGTAAAGAAATGCAAAAGGATACATCGGTATACCAATCGTTGATGGCTTCAGCTGTACTAATTATTTTTTTTGATCCGCATGTGATTTTTAATCTTGGATTTCTGCTAAGCTATCTTGCCGTTATTGGTATTGTATTTTTTTATCCAAAAATTTATTCCTTGTTGGTGACTGAAAATATTGTACTCAGAAAAACATGGCAAATCACTGCTGTTTCTATTGCTGCTCAACTGTCAACATTTCCTTTGAGTATTTATTGTTTTCATCAATTTCCTAATTATTTTCTTCTGGCAAATCTGGTGGTAATTCCAATTTCTTTTCTGGCACTCACCGGAGGAATTTTGTTTTTAGTTACAAGCACTATTCCGCTAATCTCAACACTTATTGCATGGATATTGAACTTGCTATTGATCATTTTAAATGAAGGTGTGAGATTAATTGAAAATTTACCTGGAGCTATCACAAGTGGATTAAGCATCACCCAGGCTGAGATGTTCTTACTCTATTTCTTTTTATTTTTTATCAGCTGGGCAATCATTCAAAAATCAAAAAAAATTCTGTTGCTCTCAGTGGCAGCGTTCACCGTATTTATTCTCTCAATCAGTATTCAATCCTATAATAAAAGTGAAAAAAGAGAAATTGTTTTCTACTCAATCAAGCATTCATTTGTAGCAGATATTTTTCAAAACGGCGAAATATGTTCACTTTTATTTGACGGGCAAGTTCCTTTACAAAGTCAGCTTTCATATCATGTTTATCCGCACCGCATTAAAAAATCAAATCAAACTAATGAAGACCGCACTTTTTATTTGACAGAACAAAATCCGTCAGTCAGAATAAATGGTCAAAAACTTTTATTCATAAATCAAGAAATTCATGACCGAATATGGCTTGAGCAGTTTCAAAATTTTGATGTCCTTTATTTAGATCAGATTTCATATATACACAAAGAAATTCTTGAACACGCACAAAAAAATAATAAACCCGTAATTGGCGGACCCTCGTTGTCTGGTAAGTTTGAAAAATTTATACTGAATTCATTTCCTGAACTCCTTTATTATCCGTTGAAATCACAAGGGGCCTTGGTTATGAATTTCTGATCATCAAATATTTTTATTAATTTCAGCAACTAGAGACATTATTATACGTCTGATCAACCACAGGTTGACATGAAAAAAACTGCATTATCGGTCATCACAAGTTTCATTTGTTTGCTCTTATTTGAACAAATAATGTATGCTGCGTGTCCTCAAGTGAACGCTTCATTCACCACATCGCAAACTAACATCTGTGGTCCCGGCGCACAAGTAATATCCTTTGTTAATACAAGTACTGGAGCAAATAACGCAACAGCTGATTATGAATGGTTTTTAAATGGCGTTTCATTTGATAATACAACAGGTTTAGCTGCACCGAGCACTTCAACCATTTCAGCCGTTGGCACCTATACGTTTATGCTTGTGGCATCTGATGCATCAGTGCCTTGCACCGATACCGCTACTGTTGTGGTGACAATTTATCCAACACCCAATGCCAATTTCACTTTCAATCCAAACAATGATTGTGGAGGTTTGCCTGTCACGTTTACCAATAGTTCAACCGGTACCACGGGGTCAACAACCTATCAGTGGAATTTTGGTGACGGTAACACAGCAACAACAACCAATGCTACTCACACCTACACAGCAGGTGGAACGTACAACGTTACACTTACACAAACCAACGGACCCGGCTGCACCAATACAGAAACACATGCTGTCACCAATCTCCCAATTCCGGCAGTTTCTATTTCAGGAGTTGATGCCGATGGAGATTTAACGAATTGTCTTTTACCGGCAGATCCATCTACTTCAGAAATAGTGACGTTTTCAAATTTCACAACCGGAGGCGTAAGTTACACTTGGGATTTTGGCGACGGTACACCACCTTTCACCACCGCATCTCTTGCTGATATTCCACACACCTATACCAGTTATGGAACCTACACAGTTACCATGACAGCTACGCATGCTAATGGGTGTACTTCCACGGCAACACTCACGGTTGTTTTTGAAAAATATGTATCTGCCGCCATGACACTGGATATAACTGAATATAGCGGATGCGCACCACATGACCTGAGCACCCTAACCAATCTATCAGTGAACGCCAATTCATACACCTGGAATTTTGGAGATGGCACTATCATTACGACAAACTCAGCCGTGCCACCAACACATTTTTACACCACGTCTGGTACATACACCATTTCACTCACTGCAATCAACAGTTGCAATATGGCAAACGCTACCATCAGCCCAATTGTTATTGTAGCCGGACCAAATGCAAATTTTTCTACCAGTCTTGGCGGATCTGCAGGTTGTGCACCACAAAATGTTACGTATGCAAACAGCTCAACCGGTACATCACCTGCAAATAATTATCAATGGAATATGGGTAATGGCAATACCTATACAAACATGATTAATCCTCCCGTGCAAACGTACACGAATAGTGGAGTTTACACCATCAGTTTGATTGCAGGTAATGCATGCGGAACAGATACTATTACAGCAAACATAACCATAGATACCATTCCGGTAGTTGACATAGTTTCAACCCCTGTTGATGGTTGTTCACCATTAGTAGTTTCAACAGTAAATAATTCATATGCGCCACCAATAAATTATGCTTGGTATGTAGATGGAGTTTATGTTGGCAATATGGCAAATTTACCTAATCAAATATTTACCAATACGGGCTCATTTAGTCCGGTTAATCATACCATTCAACTCAATGGCAGCAATCATTGCGGATCAGATGTTGATCTTGAAATTATTACCGTTCACCCTGAAACGCTGGCAGATTTTGTTGTGACAACAGATACAATTTGTGAAGGAGAATCAATTATTTTTATTGATCAATCGTATGGAGAAAATTTAACATGGGCATGGGATTTTGGTATCGGCACAGACAACAATCAGGGTCCGCACAACATTCAGTATAATGTAGCCGGTACCTATACAGCGACACTAACTGTCAATGGATATTGCGGACCGGATGTAATGACCATGGATGTTGTTGTGCTGCCAATTCCGGTTGCTGATTTTACGGCAAATCCATTAAGCATTTGTGAAGGAGAAACTGTTGCACTCACAAACAATTCAACATTGGGAGGAACATATACATGGACCTTTCAAAACGGAACGCCTGCAAGTTCATCAGTGTATGCACCTGCACCGGTAACATTTAGCAGCGCAGGCGTTCAAACTATAAGTCTCACTGTTGATGTGCTTGGTTGCACCGATACAGACACTGAAACAATTACCGTGAATGAAATTCCTGACCCGACATTTACACTCACACCTGCAACCGGATGTTCACCACTAGATGTGAATTTTACTTACACGGGTACCGCCCTACCAGGTGATGTTTACAACTGGGATTTTGGCAATGGAAATAATTCTGTCAGCCCTACCCCTACAAGTGAAACATATACAACCGCAGTAATTGATGCTTCATATACTGTTGAACTCATAGTAACAAGTTCTGCTGGATGCGTTGACAGTACTGAACTCACCGTATTAGTTCACCCTTTGCCGGTTGCAGATTTTACACCACTGCCTGACACTGCATGTGCCGGAACACCGGTAGGATTTTTAAATAATTCAACCGGAGCAAATACGTATGCATGGGATTTGGGAGACGGAAATACAAGTGTAACACCAAGCCCATCACACACCTATTCAATTACCGGAGACATCATAATTGAATTGATTGCATACACTCCATTCGGTTGCACTGACACAATTAGTCATGCAATCTATATTGATTCTATTCCAACAGCAAATTTTTTATTTGACATTGTTTGTAAAATTGACACAACACATTTTACTGATTTATCAATGGGTGGGGTAACTGATTGGTTGTGGGATTTTGGAGATGGTTCCCCTACAAGTAACTTTATTGATCCTACTCATTTTTATGGAAATGATGGCGCATACAATGTTAGTTTAACAGTTACCAATCCTGCTAATTGTACCAATACATTAACACAACTTGTTAACGTCAGTGCAGTGCCAGATGCAAACTTTACAACAGGCAGTACTTGCCTTGGTACAGCATCTTCTTTTACTGATTTGTCAACCGGAATAACAACATCATGGCAATGGGATTTTGGTGATGGATCTGCAATAAATACTACTCAAAATCCTACTCATACTTATGCCGCAGTTGGAACTTATACAGTTGAATTAATAGCCATGGCAGGGAATGGTTGTTCAGATACCATCACAATGCCTATCACAGTTACGCCGGTGCCCACAGCAGATTTTATTTTTGCGGATACCTGCATAAATGATGAAACTAATTTTACAGATTTATCTTTGGGTTTACCTGATACATGGTCATGGAATTTTGGAGATGGATTTACAGATAATACCAATAATCCAAATCCAACTCACATTTATGCAACCGCCGGTACTTACAATGTAACACTTACTGCAGGTTATGCGGCAAGCGGCTGCACTCACTCATTTACTCAAGCAGTTATTGCTTTTCCGCGCACCACGCCGGCATTTACAACTAATACCCCATGCTTGGGCTTGGCAACAAATTTTACAGATCTTACCACAGGAACACCTGACCAATGGCAATGGAATTTGGGAGATGGATCGCCCATTGAAACATCTCAAAATCCTGTTCACACCTATCTCAATCCGGGAACATACAACATTGAACTCATTACTGAAAATATTTATGGATGTGTTGATACACTCAATTCATCAGTTGAAGTTTATCCATTACCTGCTGGAGATTTTAGTTCAAATGTTGTTTGCCTAAATACTCTCACGGCATTCACTGATATGTCTGTTTCAGCCGTTTCATGGCAGTGGGATTTTGGTGATGGTACCCCTGTAGTTGTTGGCCCAAATCCGTTTCACATGTACACCACCGCAGGCACGTTTACGGTAGAATTAGTAGTTGCTAATATCTTTGGTTGCACAGATACTATCACACACAATGTCACAGTGAATCCAAATCCGGTTTCAGATTTTAATGCTACAACAGCATGTCATACTTATCCAAATATATTTACAGATAACTCAACCGGTGCCGTGGTATGGACATGGGATTTTGGTGATGCAAGTGCACTGGACAACAATGCTTCACCAACGCATATATATCCCAATCCGGGAACATACACAGTTGACCTTACGGTTGAAAATATTTTTGGATGCACGCACACAAGTTCACAAAATGTGAGTGTATTAATTCAACCACAAGCTGACTTTACTTATAATAATGTATGCGCCGGTGAACCTGTTCAAATGACAGATATTTCACAAAATGCGCCGACAACTTTTCAATGGGATTTTGGTGATGGATCTCCGCTAGATTTCAGTCAGAATCCTACTCACATTTATGATCCGGGCGGAACGTATACACTCACGCTCATTGTCGGAAATCCTGCGGGCTGCATGGACACCCTCATTACTCCGGTTGATGTTTATACTGTACCTGTACCTGACTTTACTGCAGACACCGCATGCCTCTACTCTATCACAACATTTAATGATCTGACAATTGACCCAACACCTATTGCAAGTTGGTATTATAATTTTGATGACGGGAATTCATCTTTCTCACAAAATCCAACCTATATTTTTCAAAATGGAGGCGTATACAATGTGACCTTACTTGTAACCAATATTTATGGTTGTGACAGTTCAATTACTCATCCGGTATATGTATCTGATATACCTGTAGCAGATTTTATTGCAGATACCGTTTGCACCGGAAGCCCGACAACATTTACAGATGTGTCAACAGGATTTCCGGATACCTGGTTATGGAATTTTGGTGACGGAACTTCATCTATGACCGGACCTGTAACAACGCATACTTATGCAGCACCGGGCACTTATCCGGTTTCACTTTTTGTTTCAGCAGGTGGTGTTTGCACTGATCAGACATTTGAATTTGTTGTTGTTAGCAACAACGTTCAAGCAGGCATATTAGCCAATGATACTGTCTGTGATGGATCAAGTTTTAACTTCACAGATAACTCTACTATTTCTGCCGGAGTAATTGATACTTGGTTCTGGGATTTTGGTGATGGAAATACCTCAACTGCTGAAGATGTAACATACACGTATGCTGCACCAGGAACATATACAGTAACACACACCGTTGGATCAAGTACAGGATGTAATAGCACAGCAACACTCACGGTAGTAGTACTGGATATGCCAGTTGCCGATTTTATAGAATTCTCAGCATGCCAGAATGGAGTTACACAGTTCAATGACGCTTCTGTTATAGCAAACGGGACAGTGAATGCATGGCAATGGAGTTTTGGTGACGGAACACCAATTTCAATACTTCAAAATCCAATTCACGTGTACACTAACTCGGGATCATTCAATGTTACATTAACAGTAACTTCAGCATTAAATTGCTCAGACTCTTATACCTCACCCGTGATTGTTTATCCGGCGCCGGTTGCAAATTTCACAGCACCTGTTGCATGTCCGCAAGATACCATTCAATACACTGATTTGTCAACTATCTCAAGCGGTACTATCACCAATTGGTCATGGGATTTTAGTGATGGAACCGGGTCATCACAACAAAATCCACAACATGGTTTTTTAATTTCAAGTGATAGCTTTTATGTTGAGTTGATTGTCACTTCAAATTTTGGGTGTACTGACACTGTGATTAATTTAGTGCAGACTCATCCTTTCCCTGATTTCAATTGGACACCGGATGTTACTTCAGGATGCCAGCCTTTGGTTGTTCAATTTACAGATTCAACCAGTGTATTGAATGGCTCTATTACAAATTGGGAATGGAGTTTTGGAGATAGTATTTTATCCTTTGCGCAAAATCCAATACACATTTACAGTGAACCGGGACAATATTATGTTTCACTTTGGGTAACTACTTCACAAGGATGTGATTTTAATTCATATGTAGATTATCCAATTATTGTGTATCCAAAACCTGAGGCAGAATTCAGTCCGTATTTTACACAAGTTTCTATTCTTGAACCGGAAGTACAATTTTATGATATGTCAACAGGAGCGATGAACTGGGAATGGTATTTTGGAGATGGCGGATACAGCAATGATGTAAATGCATTGCATGCGTTTAATGATACCGGATATTTTGCCGTGCAACAAATTGTGTACAGTAATTTTGGATGTTCAGATACGGCAATTCATTCAGTATATGTATTTGGTGAATTTTCATTTTTTATTCCCAACACATTCACCCCAAATGGTGATACAAAAAACCCAACTTGGCGCGGGTATGCATGGGGTGCAGTTTCTTATGATTTGATGGTATTTAACCGCTGGGGAGAAATGATTTTCTCAACCGAAGATCAAACTGTTGAATGGGATGGAACCTACAACGGCGTTCGTGTTCCGGATGATGTATACGTATGGAAATGCATCATTGTAGATTCAAATTTAGAAGAGCATGAATATTATGGACATGTAACTGTTCTGAAATAATTGATCATTCAAAACACTACTACTCAACAACTACTCTCATTGATCCAATAACCATTCCTGAATAATCTGAAATAGTGATAATGTAAGTCCCTGCATTCAGGTTTGAAATATCAATGAGATTTTTTTGTCCAGCTTGAATAGCTTGTTGCATTGCCAATTTTCCTTCAATACCAAAAACAGTTAATTGTACCTGTTTTGAATCCCAGTTTGACAAATCAATGATCATACTATCATTAGCCGGGTTAGGATAAACAGAATATAGCCGATCATTTTTTTGGGTGTTCTGAATACCTACAGAGTGTGTGCGATATCCAAATGCATATTGTCCGGGAGCAAATGTCTCTGCCGTGATATAACCAAATTTATCCGTGTGAGATCCGGTAAATTGCAAGGTATAATCATCATGTACCTGCCACGATGATTGCGCTGTAGGACGATACAACAACACTAGACTGTCTTCAATGAAAGGCTGATCACCCAAATCAACCAGCAAATGATTATCAAAATTACCACTGATGATAGTTTTTCCATTAAACTCAAAACGCAAATTGCCTTCAATATTTTCAAGATCAACACCGTGAATATTCCAATATCGTTCTCTTGAAATCTGAATGTTATCAGGCACATTCATCATATCAGGATACACCCAGCAATGTTCAATTCTCAGAAAAGCTGAGTCAGTAAGATTACTCACAACTAATCTTGTATTGGCGTAATTAAATTGGTAAGTACCTTCAGCTGTAATTGTTTCAGTAATGGCAGTTGTTGCATCATTTATTTTTTCATTGAGATTTACACCGGCAAACACCGGACTGAAAGGTAAGGTAAAAGAAAACTCAGCATAATGTCCGGGTAAAATAATTTCTTGCGTATTCACATTCCAATTTTCATCCATAAATGTAAGTTGCAATGGCACATTTTCATGATAAGCAGCACCACCTTTTAATTTCTGTGCAACAACTACTTTTACAAGAAAATCAGATCCTGATGGAAGTATGTTCAAATGCGTGATGCTAAAGTTGGCAAATCCAGGTTGAAAAATCCAGGCATTAAAAAAATCTGTCACATTCACTGAAGAGACGGAATTGATATGATTCATAAATTCTTCACTTGATATATTTTGTCCGGCAAAATTGGATTGAATAGATTGCAGCGCATTGAAAAAAGCAGTGTCACCCATGTATGATCTCAGCGTGTGCATAACATCAGCGCCCTTATTGTAACTGTGATCACCGTAAGTAAATTTTATTGGCACAGCATTCAACGCGTAATATCCACTATCATTAATGTGCGCTTTGTGCAACACATCATAATGATTTGCGCGCATTGCTTCCATATATTCGTCATATCCATAAAGCGCTTCAGTAAAAAGGTGCTCAGCATATCTTGCCATTCCTTCATTAATCCACATCTCTTCTGCTGTTTTACAAGTTACCAAATTACCCCACCAGTGATGAGATAATTCATGTGCCATAAGTGTTTCATAAGTGGTGTTGCCATTAGCCGTTGCAAGCGGATACGCAATATTGGTTGCATGCTCCATAGCGCCAGAGTTAAATGGTACTAATACATAGCCCACTCTTTCCCAAACGTAAGGGCCATAATAATTTTCAAATGCAGAAAGTGCATCATGCAAATGAATGAATGAATTTTTTAGATTAGTTGTATCAGCAGGTTTTGCAGCGAGCCAAACCGGAATATTCATGCTTTGCAAATTAGAGTAATACATCTGACTCACGTGCGTATAAGAAGCCACCGCAACAGACGCAAGATAGGATGGAATTTCATCATCCAATTGCCAAACCGTCAATAAGCTATCAGTACCCACATTGGTTACAGATTGTCTTGTACCATTGCAATATGCCGTGTTATTATTGTTACTTAAAATAGAGAACCGATACCCAGCACGCTCAACAAAATTATCAAAACATGGATGCCATACTCTTCCATAATTGTGCGGATCAGATTGAAAGCCGACGCCCAGATTATAATAATATCCGCCAGTCATGTAAAAGCCACCCCAGCCGGATGGATCCATTTGCGGTGCACCGTGATAATAAACCGTGAGACTATCCGTTTGTCCGGCATTGATAACTGATCCAAAATGTGAAACCAATAACGTGTCATTATACGAATACGCAATTTGTGAACCATGCACTACAACAGAATCAACTGTCATTTGTAAGAGGTCAAGATTCAGAGATGAAACACTCTGCAGTGGGGAGAATTTCACCTCACAAAAACCACTCAAGGTACCTGAACCTGCCAACGTAAAATCCATGTAGATATCGTACGCAAGTACATTGATGGTATCACTGCGCAAAGCTTCATTGCCTGATTTGAATAATGTTTTCGTGGTGAGATGAGTCAGATTTTTTTCCTGACAGCCCGGAATTTGCGCACTGACTTCTATTGCAGAAATCAATGCCAACAACATGAAAATTTTTTTCATAAACTTAATAAACCTCAAAGTTGAAAACCATGAGTTGAATATCACAACTCAATAAACGGCATACTAAGTTACGAAATGTATCAAATTGTGGTTGGGGGTTTGTTAAATACAGGCTGTTAGGATTATAATCACCTACGTTTCTGAGGAAGCTTGGACATTAAGGCAATTTTAGTTGGTTGGATTAAGGACACACTTGCAGCAAAGGTTCCTTAAAGCGCGACGAAAATCACCAATACATCTCACACAAATGCAAAAAAAACCGGAATCAATTTATCTAAAACTAATTCCGGTTCTGAAAAAAAAATGTGGTTTATCCTTCGATAGTTTGGGTGACAATCCATTGACCGGATTTCACCAAAGTTTCAGCTTGCTTGTATTTCATTTGGCGAGTTTCTCCGGTTTGTAGATTTTTTATTTCTACTTTATCATTCCGCCCTGCCTTAGGTTGTACAATAATTGGCTGGCGTTTAATTACCGGTTGTCCACTTTGTTGTCTTGCCTGATTAACCTGCTCAGTTGAATCTGTTGCCTGATTCACTTTTGCTTTGTCAAAGGCATGACCCACCTCTTGCATTTGTTGTTGTTTTGGCGCCTGTTGTTGATTTTGTGGAGGAAGATTAGCACGTGTCAAAAATGAAACAACCTCTTTACTCATTTTTTCAAGCATTGTCTTGAACAAATCATACGATTCTTTTTTGTAAATCACTAAAGGATCTTTTTGTTCAATTTGTGCGTGCTGAACTGAAGTACGCAAGTCATCCATTTGTCTCAAGTGCTCTTTCCATTCATTATCAATGTATGAAAGATTGATCAGTTTTTCTACCGTTTTTGGCAATAAACGACCTTGTGTTTTTACCCCTTCTTCTAATGATATGATCGTGTTGATGCCTCTGTGGCCATCAGTGATTGGAAAAGCAATTGTTTTGTATTTATCACTTTGTGTTGCGAACACTTGCTCTATGACAGGCTTAGCAGTAACGGCTAATTTTTCTGATTTTTTCTCATACGCTGACATGGCGTTGTCAAATAACAAATCAATCAACTGACCGGGATTTGTATTTGCAAAATCTTCACGCGTTATTGGTGTTTCAATAGAAAGATATTTAATAACATCCAATTCAAATGAGTCAAAATCTTTACGTGGAAAATGTTCGTTGACAATTTCTTCAGCCACATCATAAAACATGTTTTGTACATCCAGATCCAAACGATCACCGTACAATGCATTCCGGCGTTTGCGGTAAATAGCATTACGCTGTGAATTCATCACATCATCATATTCAAGGAGACGTTTACGAGTACCAAAAGCATTTTCTTCCACTTTTTTCTGTGCACGTTCTATAGATTTTGTAATCATGCCGTGCTGAATCACTTCACCTTCTTTATACCCCATGCGATCCATGATTTTTGCAATTCTGTCTGAACCAAAACGACGCATCAAAGGATCTTCAAGTGAAACAAAAAACTGAGATGAACCAGGATCTCCCTGACGTCCTGCACGACCTCTCAACTGTCTGTCAACACGACGTGAATCATGTCTTTCTGTTCCGATAATTGCCAAACCGCCTGCTTGAATTACTTCAGGACTCAACTTGATATCAGTACCACGACCTGCCATGTTAGTGGCAATGGTAACT
Organism: Crocinitomicaceae bacterium; assembly: GCA_016708105.1. Taxonomy (NCBI): domain Bacteria; kingdom Pseudomonadati; phylum Bacteroidota; class Flavobacteriia; order Flavobacteriales; family Crocinitomicaceae; species Crocinitomicaceae bacterium. Next base: position 946,720 of record JADJGJ010000002.1, on the reverse strand, counting down.
TTACCGGCAAGACCTGCTTCAGCAACAATCTCTGCTTCTTTTTTGTGATATTTTGCGTTGAGGACATTGTGTTGTACTTTGCGCAAGGTGAGCATCCGACTCAGCAATTCAGAAATTTCAACCGTTGTTGTACCTACCAACACAGGTCTACCTGCCTTCACTAATTTGTCAATTTCATCAATGATGGCATTGTATTTTTCTCGTTGTGTACGATATACGAGATCGTGCTCATCTTTTCTTTGAACAGGTCTGTTTGGTGGAATTACCACCACATCTAATTTATAAATATCCCACAATTCTTGTGCTTCAGTTTCTGCAGTTCCGGTCATACCTGCCGACTTGTGATACATTCTGAAAAAATTCTGCAGTGTGATAGTTGCATAAGTTTGTGTTGCAGCTTCAACTTTCACATTTTCTTTTGCTTCAATTGCCTGGTGCAAACCATCAGAATAGCGGCGACCTTCCATGATACGACCGGTCTGTTCATCTACAATCATCACCTTGCCATTCATGATCACGTATTCAACCTCTTTTTCAAAAAGCGTATATGCTTTCAATAATTGATTGATGGTATGAATGCGTTCAGACTTGATGGTGTATTCATCAATGAGCTGTTCTTTTTTTGCTAATAAATCTGTCTTTGGTAAATTTTGTTTTTCAAGTTCAGCCATGGACAAACCTAAATCAGGCAATACATAATAATTTCCATCTTCACCATGAGCAAGCAAATCAATTCCCTTTTCAGTCAACTCAATGGAATTGTGTTTTTCATTGATAACAAAGTAGAGTTCTTTATCAATTTTAGGCATTTCACGTTCACGATCCTGCAAATAATAATTTTCAGTTTTTTGCAATTGTGCTTTAATACCCGGCTCACTTAAAAATTTAATGAGTGCTTTATTTTTTGGCAAACCACGGAATGATCTGAGCAATGCCATGCTACCTTCTTCTAACTCTTCTTTTTTAGTTTCACCGGCTTCAAGACCCTTCAATTTATTTTTTGCTTCAATGAGATAATTATTGATGAGTTTTCGTTGTGCTTCAACCAATTTTTCAACTTTTGGTTTGAGCTCCATGAATTCATGTTTATCACCATTTGACGTAGGGCCAGAGATGATCAAGGGTGTTCGCGCATCATCAATCAATACTGAATCCACCTCATCAACAATGGCGTAGTGATGTTTGAGTTGTACAATTTGGTTAGGATCAGAAGCCATGTTGTCACGCAGATAATCAAAACCAAATTCATTGTTGGTTCCAAAAGTTATATCTGCGCGATATGCATTCCGGCGGGCAGTAGAATTTGGCTGATGCCGATCAATACAATCAACTGTTAATCCATGAAACTGATACAGTGGCCCCATCCATTCAGAGTCACGTTTAGCCAGATAATCATTCACGGTAACAACATGCACTCCTTTACCTGCAAGTGCATTGAGATAAACCGGCAAAGTTGCAACGAGTGTTTTACCTTCACCTGTTTGCATCTCGGCAATATTTCCTTTGTGTAACACAGCTCCACCATACAACTGTACATCGTAGTGTACCATATTCCATTTCACTGCGGTGCCGTATGCATCCCATGAAGTGCTCCAGCGGGCTTTGTCACCATCAATTTGAATGAATGCACGCTGTGTTGATAAGGTACGATCAAATTCTTGCGCTGTTACTTCAATAAATTCATTGGCAGTAAATCTTCTGGCTGTTTCTTTGACAACGGCAAAGGCTTCAGGTAAAATTTCTTCAAGAACCTTTTCAATGGTTTGGTCAATTTCCTTTTTTATTTTGTCAATGCGATTATAGACTTCATCTTTTTCTTGAAAATCCATTGTTGGATTATCTTTGATTTTCTTTTCAAGATTTAGTATTTCATTATCAAGATCAACCGTACGTGATTTTATTTTTTCTTTAAACTGTTGGGTTTTTGCTCTGAGCTCATCATGAGACAACCTTGTAATTGAATTTTCAACGGCTTTGATTTTGTCAACGTAAGGTTGGTAAATTTTTGCGTCTTTTTTTTCTTTGCTTCCAACCAGTTTTTTAAGAATTCCAAACATTTCGATGTGGTATAAATAATTCGCTAAAATTAGCGAAGTTCAAGTGAATAAAATAAGGTACGGGCTAAAATGTCATAAATCATTCCAAACCGCAAAGCGTGACAAAGTGTCAACTAAAATAGAACAAGTGAGTTGAAATGGCATAAAAAAACCGCTTGTTGAGAGCGGTTTTGATAATTTCTAGTACTCATCTTCATTGAAGAAGAAGTCGTCTTTAGTGGGATAATCAGGCCAGATTTCTTCGATACTTTCATATATATCGCCTTCGTCCTCAATTTCCTGGAGATTCTCTACAACTTCCAAAGGTGCACCGGTACGAATTGCGAAATCAATCAATTCATCTTTAGCCGCAGGCCAAGGCGCATCTTCAAGATACGATGCTAATTCAAGTGTCCAATACATATCTCTACGGTTTTTTACTTTTTCGCAAAAATAGATTTTTTAAAATAAAAAGCAAGTTTTTGTTGAGTTTTATTAACAACAAGCTTTCATTTCATTGTTAATTCTTAGGTTTCCAAGGAATTTCATTTGCCTGAAGTTTTAATGTTGCCCATCTTGAATAGACGAAGAGAAAATCGCTTAAACGGTTTAAGAACATGATGATAAGAGGATTTTGCGGTGTAATTTCATCCAATTGACACACTCTTCTCTCAGCTCGTCTGCACACGGTGCGGGTAATGTGACAAAATGAAACCGTTTCATGTCCGCCGGGTAATACAAATGATTTCATGGGTTCAAGTTCTGATTCCATACGGTCAATTGATTCTTCAAGCACAGTCACATCAGCCTCATGCAATTCAGGCAATGTCATCACTTTTTTGTCAGGGTCAGCTGCAAGCCATGAACCCATGGTAAAAAGTCTGTCTTGAATAAAAATCAATTCTTCTTTGGATTTTTCAGTAAATGATTTGTCACGCAATAAACCTACGTAAGAATTCAGCTCATCAACCGTGCCATAGGCTTCTATGCGCACATCGTGTTTTGAAATTCTTGTTCCGCCAATTAGCCCTGTTTTTCCCTGATCACCTTTTTTTGTATAAATCTTCATCTATTCTCATTTTAACAGTCATCATCTATTTTAAACAATGAGTCTTGCTCTTTTCATTGGTAAAAGTAGTCAAGTATTACTATTCTTCTGTCTGCAACTTGTGATATGCTTAGTACTTGAGTATGAAATGTTGTTTAGCCTGCCCGGGGCGTTTGCATACTACACCCATTCTAAGTAAATCCATGCTCACATTTATTTTAGTTGAGGCGCTAATTTCATTCCATGCTTTTTCCATCTCATCACTCCAACGAATGTCATCAAATATCATAAACGAAGAATCATGCACATGGTTCAGAAAAAAATTAAAATAATTCATAGTAGCTTCATAGGTGTGGTTACCATCAATATACACTAAGTCTATTTGTGGCATTTGCTTCACTACATCGTACAGATGATCTTCAAATCTACCGCAGCGCTGATCAATTTTTTGAAGATTAAGCATTTTGAAATTTTCACTTGCAATGGCATGCAGCGCCGGATCACCTTCAATAGTAATTAATTTTTTCATACAACTTGCCTGAGCAATATACATTGAACCCAATCCAAGTGATGTTCCAAGCTCTACAGCATAATTCAAATTGTATCGTTCAGCCAGTCTGGTCATTAATTTTCCATATCTGCGAGAAACAGATGCATTGTGTGCAATAGAAGATATCTTTCTCAGATTTGAATGAGTATGTTTGGTACCCGCACCAAAATCAGTAACCTGAATTTTGCGGTGGTCTCTTCGCAATTGATGATATACTCGTCTGATTGGGGTGTCATAGATTTTGTCAGCCTCTGCCAACACGGTGTTGTAAAAATCAAAAACAAACGGAGAATGAATACCATGAGCATCAACTCTGTGTTTCCAATATGTATAATATGATTTAATTCTGATCAAAGCGCTTTGAAAAGTAACTTGCCCTCAATAAATTCGTAGACGTTATAATATCTAATATAAGTATTTTCTTGGAACAGCGTATTGAATTTCAGAAAAACAGATTGGTAAATGGGAATCCGGTTCTTCATCTGGAGTCGTCATGCCGTTTAGGAAATGGCATTCAGGAATTAGACGATGACCACATTAAAACGTACGTGCATGAATTTGATCATCGTGATGCAACTATAAATATTGCTCATTTTATTCCGGCCAGCGGTTCAGGTTCACGCATGTTTGAATCTCTTTTTCAATTTATCATTCAACCGCGGCCTAATGAAGAAACGTTAGAATTTGTTGAGCACTTTATCAACTGTGCAGTGGATTTTGCTTTCTACAACAAATTACCTCAGCGCTTCAAAGATGAATTAAATAACGGAACGCTAGATATCCAAGAATTCATTAAACTTCTATTATCTGAAAACGGATTTAATTTTGGAAACTTACCCAAAGGTCTTATTCCTTTTCACCGCTACGGAAATTTTATTGTTAACCCTTTTCAAGAGCATATTTTACAAGGCGTATCTATTTCAGGTGATCGTACACATTTTCATTTTACCATCAACAACAAATTTGAAACAAAGATTCACAATTCAGTAAAAATTCTGAAAGATATTACCGGGATTGATTTCAACCATAGTTTTTCAGAGCAGCATCCGGTAACAGATGCAATAGCATTTAATGAGAATTTAGATCCGTTGCGTGATGAACGCGGTGATTACATCACTCGTCCCGCAGGACATGGCGCCTTGTTGCAAAATTTGAATGAGGTAAATGCTGACATAGTTTTTATCAGAAATATTGACAATATCCAGCATCAGTCAAAGGCAACAAAATCAATTCTTACACGCAAAGCCATGGCTGGTATCCTGTTGCAGATAAAAAAACTGATTCATGATGTTCTTCTACAAATTGAAGAAAAGAAATCAGATGAAATACATGAGACCTTAAACTTGTTGAATGAAAAATTTCAGTTAGAAATTCCGAAGGAAAAGTTCAGTGATGCAGCCTTTATTTACAAATTTCTTCATCGTCCAATCAGAATTTGTGGCATGGTAAAAAACGAAGGACAACCCGGCGGTGGACCATTCTGGGTAATGAATCAAGATGGAATCAGAACAAGACAAATTGTAGAGAAATCTCAAATTTCAAATGATCCCTCACAGCTTTCTCTGATTGTAAAATCTACGCACTTTAATCCGGTTGAAATTGTTTGTTCTTTTGTTGATTACAAAGGACAAATTTTCAATTTAACAGAGTTCAAAAATTCTGATTTGTATTTTATAGTGCGTAAAACCCACAATGGTGTACCAATCCAATATGCTGAAGAACCCGGCTTGTGGAATGGTGGAATGGAAAATTGGCTAACTCTTTTTTATGAAATTGATTCTGCTTGTTTTTCTCCGGTAAAAACTGTACTTGATTTACTTAAGCCGCTTCACCAAGAAAAATAATTACACCCATACAGTTTCTACAATTATATTCAACTCAGTTCACGCCATTGAATACAAATAGCAACTCAATCAGCACTATCAAATTCTGAAACAGATAAAATTATCTCCAAGCTGCAAGAATGAAACCCATCAATGCAAGAAAACTCATTTGGTATCCTGCATCAATAAACCAAAGAATAAAAGATTTTCTCTGGTAGAGATAGTTGATACCGATTGAACTTGCAACAAAACAAATTCCAATAAACACTCCATGCATAACGCCGGATAAAACCGAAATTTCTTTTGCCTGATGTCCTTGAATTAAAAAAGCCATTCCCACAGCCATGAACGCGGTTAAAACCAAACAGGTTCCAAATATTTTTGCCATGTTGGCTGATTTAATGTCTTCATCTTTGAGCCCAACTTCACGTTGCCATATTTTAGAAAAAAGCACAGGGCTATACCACAATGCCCCTAATGCAAAACTTGCCAGCGTTGCAGTGATCACTGCAAGCCAGTTAATGCTTGAATAGTCCATCTTATTTAGGTTAGGTTAGTGAAGTAAATATACGTATTTGTCAGAAAAAAGACAGCCGCCTGAATAATCAGACGGCCGTCCCCTGGTTTTCCTTGCATGAAAAGTATGCGGTTATCTCAAGAATGTAACCATACGATAAAAGTAACAAATATTTTTTGCAGCTCTCATGAAGAGGGATAGTCATTTTAACAGATGAATAAAACATCACAGAATTAAAAACAGACGACGATTCTGAAATAATGATAATTACAAAAAAAAAACTGCCCTCCGAAGAGAGCAGTTTTCTGTGAATTATTTTTTAGAAATTTATTGTTTCACTACACGTTTAACCACTATTTGGTCATTTTGCTCAATCATCACATAATAAACTGCTGCCTCAAGCGATGTAAGGTCTAGTTGCATATTATCATTGCCTGATTTTTGCGCAACAATTCTTCCACGTGCATCTGTCAGTGTAATATTGAATGCACCTGGCAGTTGAATATTCACTAAGTTGGTAGCAGGATTTGGATAAATGCTCAAACCACTGAAATTATTTTCATCAACCCCAACTAGAGAAATGATTACGAATGATTCAGAGTCAAAACAGCCATTATCATCTGTAACAGTTACATTGTAAACACCTGCGGCTAATCCGCTGATATCTTCAGTAGTCTGTCCGCTATCCCAGTTATACGTAAACGGTGACGTTCCGCCGGTAACAGTTAAGTCAATGCTTCCATCACCTGCACCGGTATCATTGCTAGTTACTGTACCACCTGCAGTTGGATTAGGGAATACCGTCACCGCAACAGGTGTTGACACAGCCTGACAACCGGTAGCCGGAGTAGTGTATATTAAGTTATACGTGGTATTTACAACACCACCGGTAATTTCACCTGTTGTTGGATTCAATGTTGAACCATCAGATCCGTCATACGTAAATGTACCACCTGAAACAACAATTCCTGAAACAACGTTAGATGAACCTTCGCAAATATCAGTTGAAGCAAATGAAGCATCATCTTGAGCATTTACTGTCACCACCACAGCATCAGAATTCTGACAAAGGTTTGAAGCTGTACCCACAACCGTATAAGTTGTAGAACCTACTAATGGAGTGAAAGCTACCCCATCAACGATTCCACTATCCCAAGCGTAAGTAGCAGCACCAGATCCACTCAATGTAACAGAAGAACCTTCACACACGGTTTGATCAATACCGGCATCCACATCAGGTAATGCTTTCACTGTAAGGGTAAAGTTCTGTGGAGTACCTGAACATGATCCAATAGTTGGAGTTACGGTTACCGTAGCAACAATATCAGATCCTCCAACGGTTGTTCCCGTTCCGGCAAAAGCAGAAATATTTCCAGAACCAGAACCGGCAAGACCTACAGTACTATTTGTATTTGTCCAAGCATAGGTGCTTCCACCAGTTCCTGAGAAAGTGATACCTGTAAAGTTAGCCCCATCACACACCGACTGATTTGAAACAGCAGACATAGTTGGAGTAGGATTAACAGTGACAGAAACCGGAGCAGAAACCGACTGACAAACACCTGCAGGTGTTGTATAGGTAATTTGATAAGTAGTACCAGAAACACCTCCCGTAATTACACCGGTTGAAGCATTGATTGAAGAAGCATCAGCACCATTGTATGTAAATGTTCCACCCGGTGTTGCAATACCAGAAACCGCATTAGCAGAACCAGCACAATAATTTCCGGTTGTGAAAGATGGATCATCAGCAGTATTTACATATACCGTTTGTACACTTGAGTTAGTACAAACTGCGCTTGTTGTGTATTGAACTGAGTAAGTTGTAGTAACTACCTCATTTGAAATTTCACCGGTAGTTGCATTGATAGTTGCACCATCACCAGGAGCAGGATTGAAAGAGAAAGTTCCACCAGGCGTTGCAATATTCACTGCAGAGTTAGATGCACCAAAACAGAAATCATAAAAATCAAATGTTGCATCATCTAATGGATCAACAGTTACGGTTGTACTTACCAATGACTGGCAGCCGGATCCGTTAGTTACCAAACAGGTATAGGCTGTGGTCACAGTTGGCGTAACGTTTACTGTTGCAGAAGTACCGCCGGTAGACCAAACGTAACTTACACCGCCACCAGCAGTAATGTTTGCATTGCCGCCCGGACAAATATCCTGATTGGCTGATACGGTTGCAGAGAATGCAGTAGACGTTGCAATATTTACCGTGAAAGAATATTCACATCCATCACCACCGGTTCTTACATATACCGTATATGTACCAGAAGGTAAATTGGTAAACGCGTTCGTTGTCTGCCATCCGCCACTATTCAATTTATACTCATACACCCCATCACCGCCTGTTGCATTCACGGTAATTGCACCATTATTATTTCCGCAAGTTGTATTTGTTACCGTTGCAGTTGCATTCACCGCCGGATTAACTAATACCGGTAAAACAACAGCATCAGTCATACATGAGCCGTCAGCAAATAAATAGATTGCATAATCACCGGCTGGACCAGCAAAATCAAATGTTGCACCACCTGCGTTGCTTGTGGCAATGGTTGTGGTATACGGATCATCTGTTTGATACCAATAATAGTTGGTTGTGTTTTGAGAACTTGCACCATTCACAATAATTTCACCACCCGGACAAACTTCAGAATCACTGAATGTAAAATCAGCCACAGGCGCCGGTCCGTTTGATAGCATCACATCCATGTACATTGAAGAATTTACTCCGTACGCATCGGTTAACGTATACCAGGTACTATTTATTTGCATTTTCATGGTGTTCAAACCTGTGGTTGCAGCGCGATCATTCAAGTCAACGATAGCAAGGATTACTGTGTCTTGCGGAGCTGCGTAATAGAATTGCATGGTTACCCAAAACGCACCTGTCACTGTTCCAGGATTTGTAAAATCAAATTCATTCCAAAAACCTTCATCTAAATCAGCAAAATAAATTGTGTCAGTAGCATAGATAGTTGAATTTGGACTACCAGCCGTTTCACCGGTAACTTGTACTCTAATGTATCCGGCAGCACCTTGATCAGTTACTTCCAAGACAGGGAAACTAAGTCGTCTAACTTCAGAAGTAGAAGTAGCCACATACCGATCAGCATAATGCGTGATGTTATATAAACCACCTGCACCGGTAGTAAAATCATAACCACCATGACCAGGTAAATAACCCCAATCAGAATACGGAGCAGCACCACTCAAAACATAGGCTGCCAAATCTTCCGTAGCCGGATCATAATTTCTCAAGGTATCACAAGCCGTACCTGAAGCAGGTGCCACAACTTGTATATAAGCAGTCTCAACGGCAGGTGTTGCATCAGCACCGTAAACATTAGATGCAGTTAATGTCACATTGTATGTTCCAACCGTAAGAAAAGTAACAGAAGGATTTTGTGATGAAGAGTTAGTTCCACCCACATAGTTCCAGTTTACACCTGCTGTTCCTGAGATAACCCAAGCCCAAGCGGTTGGCACATTGGTAGACTGATCAATTAAATTTACCGTAGCGCCTACCGGTATAATGATTGGGTCAGCGAGATCGGCCGTAAAGGCAGAATTCGGAGGAGTATTAGTTGGATCACAACCGGGTGATAAAAGCAGAGAACCGCGAATTCCGGTCAAAACAGTTAACATGTGGTTAGCTTGTTGCGCAGTAAACATACAGGTACAGTTTGCGTAATCCATGTAGTTTTCATATTGTGTTTGAATACCTGAACAAGTAGTTTGGTTACCAGAACAAGATCCTGAATAGTTGAAAGAAGGACCTGCTGTATTTGGCGTATCAGCAAAACCGTCATCCATAGCGCATGATCCTGATCCACCCCAAGTGTGGTCAAGTCCAAGATAATGTCCAACCTCATGCGTAAGTACATTTTCATTGTTCATCCCCAAGTTATAATCAAGTACGATACCGTCAATACTTGCAGATGGCAAAACACCACCAACAGGACGATAAGCATACCCCGCAGTACCTGATGAAGCTCCGTTTGAAATATCGCAAATCCAGATATTGAGATATTTGCTGCGATCCCAGATATTAGCTCCACCTGTAACAGTAGATTTCATTTTATTTTCTTCGCCGTTGTCTGAATCATACCAAACTTCACTGGTAGAAACACGTTCAACACCTACCTCAGAGAGTGGATTACCACTTGGATCTTGTGTGGCAAGACAAAAATTGATGTTGGCATCAGCAGGAATAAAACCAAAACCTGTTCTTGCATTGACCGCATCAGCATTTAGTAGCTGATAATCTTCCTGCAAATCATTAAACACTTGCATGATTAATGCATTGGAAACGTTCTCAGTTGGGTTATTATACACCACGTGAAAAATCACCGAGATCGTGTTTGTTCCCGGCGTTTTATTCATACCCACCGGCTCTTCAACAGCTATCTGCTGATGATCAATTGCCATCAGGTCTTCGTAATTATAGCCTTCAGACTCAAAATGAGCTGATGTCAAATCATGGGCCTTACAGTTATGCCCTGAACTTGTTGTACCCGAAATGGAAGGAGCAGTAGAAACCAATTTGGTAGAAGCGGGAAGAATTTGCATTCCTCCGCCTGCGCCAACAGGCTGTCCTGTTTTCTCCACTTGCTGAGCAAAAGCGCCGGTTACCAAGAGACACGAGGCAACCAGGAAGTAAAGTTTTTTCATGAAATTAGATTTTGGTTTTTAATAAAAGCAGCGGATAAAAAGTCTATCAGGTGATCACGAGAATCAAACAGACAGAGTGACTTTATCATGCCAATAGTTTTTTGAATAATCAGTCCAAGTTATAAATTTTTTTTGAAGATGGGTACCAAAAAAAAAGAACAGCTGCGTGAACAACTGCTCTTTTGAATTTGTAAATCAGTTAAGTATTCAGGTTATGCGCTTTGTAGTTTGTGCTTTTTAAAAAATGCATCCCAATCCCAGAGGTAATTCATCATCACTTCATCCATACGCTTTAAAAACAGAGGATTTGGTGCGCGCATACTTTTAAAATATGACTCTTGAAATTCATTCAGATTGAGTTTGTGGAATAACGCCTTTGACATACCATACAGCGTATTTTTTGAAGGATGATTGACACGAGAAATAAAAGAATCATATTCAGCAATAATTTTGTCAAATTCAGCAGGAGACATATCATACACTGCTGCAAATTTTTCAATAATTTTTAATCTGATTTCACGGGCATCATCAGCCTCAAAATGATCATCCAGATATCTGAGATTACCAACCAGGACAATCAAAATAAAGTGATCAGCAGACGCAGAATCAATTCCCGGATGATGAATAAATGCAGGATCATCGTTGATCATCTCTGCAATATCCGGAAAACCACTGTCAACTGCTTCAATCAGCGAGTTCACAAAGACATTTGCCAGCTGATTGCAATCCAACTTTTTCTTTACTAGTAATCCAAACATAGTGTTGTATTAGTGACTACTTATTTTTACCGTCAAAATGCAGGCATACGAAATACATAACATTTTGGCAATGCTAAAGTAAAACCTTTGCTAAATGCTTTAAATCACGCATCAACAGAGTTATTCACACAGCTTGGTTGAATGCAAACCTAGAACTGGTGGGATTTTTGACAGTTATGCTTTGCGCACGAAAGGCTTCAATCCTTTGTCAGAAGCGGACTTCAAAAGAAACTCGTATGCAGAATTATAATCATTACGAATATGGCCTTCAAGGATAGCTTCTTTTATTTCATTTTTTAAAATACCAACCGTTTTACAAGGTTCAATATTAAAAATCTGCATGATTTCTTCACCTGAAACCGGAGGTTGAAAATTGCGGATGTGGTCTTTTTCTTCCACTGTTCTGATTTTCTCACGCACCTTTTCAAAATTCTGACGGTATTTCACCATCTTGAATTCATTTTTAGTAGTGATATCCGCATTGCATAATGTCATCAAATCATCCACATCATCACCGGCTTCAAACAACAATCTTCTCACAGCAGAATCAGTGACTTCACCACTAACCAAGGCAATAGGTCTGAGATGAAGTCGCACCAATTTTTCAACGTATCGCATTTTGCTGTCAAGCGGAAGTTTTAAACGGGTAAAAATATTTTTGACCATACGCGCTCCCAAATCTTCATGGCCATGAAATGTCCAACCAACGCCCGGTTGAAATTTTTTGGTTTTAGGCTTGGCAATATCATGAAGAATTGCTGCCCATCTTAGCCAAAGATTGTCCGTATCACGTGCAATATTATCCAATACTTCAAGCGTATGGTAAAAATTGTCTTTATGTCCTTTGCCTTGAATATTTTCAACCCCGTGCAAGGCAATCATTTCAGGAAAAAAATAATGCAATAATCCGGTATCAAAAAGTTGTGAAATTCCACGTGAAGGTTTTTCAGATAAAACAATTTTATTAAACTCATCCATGGTGCGCTCAATAGAAATTATTTTCAATCGCTCTGCATTTTGAGAAATAGACTTCAGCGATTCTTTTTCAATTGTAAAGCCCAATTGAGATGAAAATCTAATTGCACGCATCATGCGCAAAGGATCATCAGAGTAGGTTTGATCAGGTTCAAGTGGAGTACGAATTAATTTATTTTTTAAATCAGTTAAGCCATCAAACGGATCAACCACTTCACCAAATGTTGTTGATGATAAACTAATGGCAAGTGCGTTAATGCTAAAGTCTCGTCGTTTCTGATCATCTTCAAGGCTACCATTTTCAACTACCGGTTTACGTGAATCACGGTTGTATGATTCTTTGCGCGCACCAACAAATTCTATATCCAATCCATCAAAAACAAAAGCAGCTGTACCAAAGTTTTTATACAATGCTACCTTATCTACATTCAAATTTGCGGCTACTTTTTGTGCAAACTCTAACCCATCACCAAGCACAACAAAATCAATATCTTTTGAAGGGCGATCCAAGAGTAGGTCACGCACATATCCACCAATAACAAAAACTGATTTTTTTTCTGTTCTGGCTGTTTCAGATACGGCTGAAAATATTTTATGTTGAAGATGCGTTTTAAGGTTCACTATTTTCTGATTATTTTGAATTCACCATTCATATTAATTTTAATAATGCGCGATGGTTTTGAAGGTGCTTGGTCATGCATAACATTCACCGTGTAATCAACTGCCTTGAGGATTTCAGGATCAATATCATGATACGATGCTGGAAAAGGTTTACCTGAGATATTGGCTGATGTTGAAACAAGTCCGGTTCTGGTTTTATTCATCAAGGCTGTGCAAAAAGATTGATTTACCATGCGTATACCAATACTACCATCTTCAGCAAGTATTTTGCTACTCACATTTTTGCCTTTCGGGTAAATAATTGTGAGAGGAGATTCTGTCATGTCCATCAAATCATAACAAATTTCCGGAATAGTATCCGTGTACTTATTCAACAAATAATCACTGTTAACAAGTACAATAAAATGTTGCGATTCACTTCGTTTTTTTATCTGACAAATTTTTTCAATTGCTGCAGTATTTTGCGGATCACAACCCAAACCCCATATTGTATCAGTAGGATATAGAATGACTCCACCCTGCGAAATAATTTTAGCTGCCTGATCTATTTCTGCTTTCACAGAACAAAGTTAATTATTGTAACAAAACATGACTCATGCTGAAATAAAAGCAGACATAAAAAAAGACCGGCAGTAAATTACCGGTCTTTTATAAATGTGGGGTATTTATATTATTCTACGATAATTTTTTCTTCAACCGCTGTACCGTTTTCAATTACTTGAATGATATAAGTACCGGCTGGAAGTTCAGAAACTTCAATTGTCTCAACCACTTGTGGATTGATGAATGAAGTTACCAGTTGTCCATTTACTGTATACATACTCATTTGTGAAGCATTACCAGAAGTAGTTACAGTAACAAAATCACTTGCCGGATTAGGATACACCGAGAAATGATTTACATTTTGTTCAGCTACTCCAACATATGAAGGAAGTGAATGATAAAACACAGCATTAAAAGAATCATTTACCAGCGTAGTATTGATATCTATAGTTGCGTGCTGAAAGATTGCTTGTTTACCTGAAGACAAATGATAGTATGAATAAATTGTACGGGTTACAGTTCCGTAATCAGTTGGAAAAGGAAAGATTGTAATTTCAGTTGAAATATTTTCAACCAATTTCACGCGCAACACATTGGTAATGGTGTCGCCACCAACAATGAGAGTACCAAACCCATCAACATCAACATTTGCAGTGCCTGTAGTAAGACCTGTTGCAAATCCTCCATTCACATCAACGATTCCTGCAGTAACATCAGAAATAGTTGTACCAACAGCCGCCGGAAAAGTCATTGCCTTTAATGGGTTAGCATCATGGTGCAACACCACATCAAACCCATCAACGGTGAAAACAAAACCATACACCGTAACAGAATCAGCACTATTTGAAAAATAAACTGAGGCAAATGAAGCCAGATCATCATTGTATTCAGCTTCAGGAAAATCAGCGGCGTTGGTTCCGGCAGACGCCAATTGCACCACATCACTATTTGTAGCAACACCAATTTCACCGTAAAGGGTTGAATAATTCCAGGTAACACCTGAACCGGTGATAGCATCTAAATTAACGGCGTTGCTATCCATCACATAATAGGTTTCACTCATTCCGGGCTGCAAGGTATCAGCGGCGGTATAAGACTGGGCGGTTACTCCAAATGATGCTGCTACTGAACCAAGTAGTAAAAACTTTTTCATAATTTCTTTGTTTTTGTTTATGATATTAGACTAAATGTACAACTTTGCTTACGCATTAATACAATAATTGGTTGGAAGGTTTAAAGAAATTTTCAAAGGTAAGTTTGGTGGTATCTCTTTTGATATCAGCTTTTTTAATTTATCTGATTAAAGATATTCGCTTTGATTATGACTTTGAGGCGTTTTTCCCTGAAGAGGATCCTGAGACAGTATTTTTCAAAGAGCACCGCGCGAGATTTGAATCAGACAATGATTTTATTTTTGTTGCTCTGACAAATCATGATGGGGTTTTTGAAAAAGATTTTTTACAAAAAGTACAGGCTTTTACTGATTCATTGAAAAAAGATACGCTGGTGCGTGAAGTACAATCATTGACCGGCATGAGTGAATATGTGAAAACACCTTTTTCACCCATGGTATTTGAAAATCCTTATCTGCATATTGATGATGAAAGTATGTATGAAAAAGATTCAGCGCGCATATTCAAACACCCTGAACTTGTAGGTTTTTTCATTAATCAAAAAGCTGATGCCCTAATGGTTTACATCAAGCATCAGCAGTACATGAGTAAGAAAAAATGTGATTTACTCAAAGAGCATATTGATGAACATATAGCAACCTTACAATTTGACGAAACAAAATATGCAGGCAGGGCCATTGGTATGTCATATTACATTAACAAGATGCAATATGAGACTGTATTTTTTATTGGATTATCTTTTATACTGGTAATTATTTTTCTTGCTTTCACGTTTAAATCTATTTGGGGCATTTGGGTTCCGTTAGTGATTGTTGGTTTGTCAATGGGATGGATTGTCGGATTTATGGTGTTAGTGAATCAACCCATCAATTTAATATTAACGGTATTGCCATCTATCATTTTTGTGGTTGCCATGTCTGATGTCATTCATCTTGTATCAAAATATTTGGATGAATTGCGCACCGGCAAAACTAAGTTGCAAGCTATTTACACTGCATACAAAGAAGTAGGTATTGCCACCCTGATGACATCACTCACAACGGCTATTGGATTTATCACGCTTCTCACCGTGAATATGGAACCGGTGCAAGATTTTGGAGTGTACACCGCAATTGGCGTGATGCTGTCATTTTTGCTAGCCTATATCACATTGCCAGGTTTATTATTTATCACAAAACCGCCACGCCGCATTGTTGAAAAAGAAATTACAGAGAGTGTTTGGTATGGCATTCTTCACAAAACATTCAGCTGGCTGATCAGACAACGTAAATTGGTTTTAATAATTTCAATTATTGTTGCCGTCATCAGCACTATTGGCACATTCATGATCAAAGCAAATTATTATTTGCTTGAAGACATTTCTAAGTCAAGTAAGATAAGACAGGATTATGAATATTTTGATAAAGAATTCATGGGACTGAGACCGTTTGAAATGGCAATCATCGTGAAAGATCAATCAAAAACTATTTACGATTATGAAGTACTGAAAGAGATCAATAAAGTTGAGAATTATCTTGAAAGAGATTACGGATTGAAACATTGTTTTTCAATTGTCAGTGTATTGGAGTTAGCCAACCGCACACAACACGGTGGACAATTGTCATACGCCAAATTACCTGAAGAAAGTGAAGCCAACGACATGATTGAACAAATCAAAGAGTTTGATAAAAAAGGTATGCTGAACATCTATGTAGATTCAACTGAACAGTATGGCAGAATTTCAAGCACCATTGGCGATATTGGTTTGATAGAAATCAACAAAAAAAATACCGGCTTAAATCAATTCATTGCAGACAGCACCAATACCAATTTGGTTGAATTTAAAATGACCGGTACAGGACATTTGCTTGACCTGAACATGAGTTATCTTTCAAAAAACTTACTGTTTGGTTTGTTGATTTCTATTGGATTAATTGGACTCATCATGGGGCTACTTTATCGTTCATTAAAAATGGTTCTCATTTCACTGCTTGTAAATATTATGCCATTGATAATGATTGCTGCGGTATTAGGATTTGCCGGCGTTGATTTAAAAGTTTCTACCGCCATTATATTTACAATTTCATTTGGTATTGCGGTTGATGACACCTTACACTTTATGAGCAGATTCAGATTGGAGTTAGGCAAAGGACGCAGCTATTTGTATGCTATGAAACGCACTTTTTTATCAACCGGAAAAGCCATGGTACTCACCTCAGTGATTTTATGTGCAGGATTTTTAATGTTGATGCTATCAGATTTTTTGGGAACTTATTATGTCGGTCTACTCATCAGTCTTTCTCTACTTTTTGCCTTGATCAATGATTTATTTCTACTACCTGTTTTGTTGATGATTTTCTACAAAGGCAAAAAGAAATAATCTAAGCAATTATTATCGGGACAAATCTTCTTCAAGATAACTGCTGTTTATTGTTTGCATGACACGCACTACCGGATATTGATTATGGGTAGGTTCATAATGAGATGATCCTTTGTAGATGAAATAAAGTTGAGCAAATGAACTTGCGGCGAATGAAGGATCATTTTTTTTCTTCTCTTCAAATGCCTTTTTCAATTCAGGATTTTCAGCTAAAACCTTCGGTGCTTCATCTTCAAAAACATACGCTGAAAACCATTCTTTCTGTTGCAAAATGGCGTCAAAATAATTCCAAGCCAAATAGCTGTCTACTGCATGAGGCTCCAGAGTTTCAATGATAAATCTTGCCATTTCATTTCGGGTCGGAATAACATAATCACCTTTTCTAAACGTACTTGTAGTGGTGTCTTTTAAAACCTCAACGGCATGATGAAGATAATGCCCTTCATAGGGTCCGTTCACTGTTTCAAAATGGATTATGTCATAATATTCTGCCTGCAATGTTATCTCCTTATTGAGACGATATATTTTTACATTGCTTTTTTTCATTTTTTCAATCACTATATCCCATTGTTGAGGTATAATATAATATTCAGGGCGCTGCACCATTTTCATGGGACGATACGTATTATAATATTTTATTTTTTTAGTGTACGGACGTTCATGATCATAATAAAGGCGGTTAGTTCCGGTTACTTCACTTTTTTTATAATCTGCCGTGTAGCCCATAAAATCAATCATGTCAAAAACAGTGGTATCCAATTCCCAGTCCAAAGCAAATGTTTCTGTTTTAGATAACTCATCATTCGATTTGGTTTTTAATTCCATCAATTCTTTTGCATGAGCATCCATAAATTCTGAAATGGTTAAAAGCAAATCATACGTTGCTAAAACGCGTTGATCAAATGGTTTGAGCATGTGCGTTTCAGCAACATAACTGATACAATTAAACAGATTAGTGTAACCGGTAGAATAGCGAGGTGTTTCTAAAAAATCAATAATTCCCGCATCAGGTGTTTCACCAAATGTGGTAACATAAGGAACCATAGGAAAACCTTTTGCACTCATAGAATCATACAATACCGGATTCATTTCATCTTTGACAAATTCAGCCAGAACAGGATTCATTTTATTCAACTGACTTGTGATAAGTGTCATGGTATATTGATAATCTGCCCCATTTGAAGTATGCGTATCAATAAAAACAGCAGGTTTCAATGCATGAAAAATACTATAAAACGCTAATGTATTTTTACTATCTGTTTTCACAAAATCACGGTTTAGATCTAAATTTTTTGCATTCCCTCTGAACCCATATTCAATAGGTCCGTTTTGATTTGCACGACTACAACAGTTGCGATTCATGGCGCCACCAATATTATAGATTGGAATGATAGCAATGATAATATTATCAGGCAATAATGAAGTATCAGCCAACATATCTTTAGCCAATTTGATAGACGCATCTACCCCTTCAGGCTCACCCGGATGAATGGCATTGTTGATTAGAAAAACAGGTTTAACCGCATATTCTCTTGGATAAAATTTTCCTCCTTTACTCATCAAAAAAAGTGAAACCGGCAAACCATAATCACTCATACCGAATTCTTGATAAGCACACCATTGCGGGTATGTTGAAGCCATAACTTTATATTGATTTATTGCCTCATCATAGGTATAGGTTTGATTAGAGAGATAAGGTTCTTGCTGACCAAATAATTTGGCTGAACAAAGAACAAAGAAAGTGAGCGTAACAAAAAAATATTTCATGATAAACAAAAACGTATGAGCGTAAAAACAAGTCCTAAAGTACAAAAAAAAGCGCCTCCTTTCGAAGACGCTTTTCTGCGTGAGGGTTAAACGAACCAGCTAATCACCTACTCACTGCGTATGAATCGGTACGTTGACTTGTAATTGTCATAGCTCCGTTGCAGCACCAATTGGTTTTGTTGAATTTGCATTACTTCAAACGTACTTTGGTTATTGAGAATAATGAGATTGTTAGACTCATCATACAAATAACTAAACCAACTTGATTCACCATCTTCTTCAATATACATTTCGCATTGCTGACTGTGTGAAGTTTCACATGAGCCGAAATAGTAGACGGTTGAAATTTCTTCTTGCACTGAAACGGCATTGAGAGAATCTCCCTGATACAATGCTGTTTCAACTAATCCCCATTTTCCGGGTAAATAATTCACCTGCGGAATTTCTTTGGTGCAAGAGACGAATAAACTAAGTATTGAAATAATAGCAAACATTTTTTTCATGATTTTGATAATGATTAAAAATTAGATTTCAGATGAACTCCTTTTCATCTTTTTCTCCGTGTTATTAATTTGTTTTAACAGATTTTTTAGATCTCACAATGTTGAATCCAACACTTACACCGGCCATGCCTCCACCTTTTTGAGATGAGTAGAAAATATTTACCGGTATGTTTAGTGCACCTGATCTGAATGTGCGGCCAAAAGCCATTACCCAGCGTGTTGAAAATTCAAGGTCACCTCTTGTGTCCAGCGTTTTTTTCCATGAGTATCCGTTTTCATCTATTCCATTTGGATCAAAGCCTGCACTAACTAAATCTGATGATCTCCAGTACTTATCTTTTGGTCCATAAATTTCTTTGCTATCAAAAAAACCTGTACTGACTGTTGACAAACTGAAACTAGGTCCAAATGCAAATTCCCACCCGCTGTTACCAAAACGGTAACCATTCATGACAGAAATACTTGGAATAAATTTTCCCTGTTCAAGGCCTGAGAACATGATGAGACATTCAATTAGGGCTGAGAAGTTTTCAGTACCCACGTATTGTCCTTCAAATTGATAACCGATGTTTGATACAAGCGGTGCAATATCTAAACCACCTTCAATTTCAGGACGAGTTAAAAACTCATTGACTGCTCCGGTTGTATAAGCCAATCCCATACGAGGACCTGAATTATTGATGCGCCCGATATTATTAGAAATAATCACTTCATTTTTAAAGATGAGTTGTTTTTTCAATTCAGGGTCAGGAATAATTCCGTGCATTTCTTGCAAAACAATTCCAATCATGCGTTGCAATTCTTCTTCCATATTATCAAATTCAATGGACAAACTTTTGCTAACCGATTGGGCAGTTATGTCAATCACTTTGAAACTTACCACAATTTTGTCACCCAGGCCGTCAACATTTCCGGACAGAATAAAATCAGCACCTAATGTCTTACCATATTCTATCAAACATGTTTTTCCAAAACAGCTATCGTAATCTGATGGCTTGGTTAATTCGTTCATGTCAAATTTATCCATCACGGCATATTTATTTAGTTTCACTAATTCAAGCTGCGTGAGTTTGGTACAGGTATTTGAACTAGAAAACAAACCAAACGCCTTAATTGGTGCAACCGCGATGGTTTGTGACTGCGCAGCTGTTGACAATACAATCATCAGACAAACTGCTATTAATTTTAATGTTTTCATACAAAATATTTTTTATCAATTTATTAGCTTAATCCTGATTAATTAATTTGGTGCGTTTGTTCACATTAAACCCAACGCTTGCTCCAAGCACAAGTCCGTATTTATTAGATGAAGAATAAATGTTCACCGGAATATTCAAGGCACCTGAACGAAATGTTCTGCCAAATGCCATCACCCAGTTAGAGCTCAATTCAACTGAACCTCTTTTGTCCAAATTTCTAGTATATACTGAAGGATCTGGTGCCATGTAATTCACATATACTTCACCGGTTGTTTGATTTACATAGTCAGGATTTGTTCTCCACTCATCATACTTTAATGTTTCCCACTCACTTTGTCTGTAATAAACGCCGTCAGAAAAAACTCCTTTGGTTGTTGTTCTCAAACCAATACCGGGTCCAAAAGCAAATTCCCATCCTGCTCTTCCAAATCTGAAACCATTCAATAAAGTCAATGAGGGAATAAATTGACCTTGCTCCATACCGCCAACGTTGACAATAAATTCAGCAAGTGCAGAAAAATTTTCAGTACCAATATATTGCCCTTCAAACTGATATCCGATATTTGACATCACCGGTATAATTTCCAATCCACCTTGTGATTCTTTACGAGTGAAATATTCATTTAAATCACCAAAGCCAACATAGCCAAAGCCAACGCGCGGACCTGAATTGTTTACACGACCCACATTATTAGAAGTGATCACATCATTTTTAAATTCCAGTTGTGCTTTTGTATGCACATCAGGTGTCATTCCATGCATTTCATAAAGAATAATTCCCAACATGCGTTGCAACTCACTTTCCTGATCGTCAAATTCCATGGTACGGGTCGCTTTCAGCTCTCCATTATTTACATCAATCAATTTAATTGTGATGACAATTTTATTTTCAAACCCATCAACACTGCCTGAAAGCACGTAGTCAACGTTGAATTTTTTACCTAATTCAACCAGACAGGTTTTTCCGTAGCAGGTATAATACTGCGGATTTTTTTCAAGCACCTCTGCCATGTCAAATTCGTCAAGTACTGAGTACTTTTCCATTTTGACCATTTCTAATCGCGCCATTTTAGCAACCATCTCAGGTTTTGACGAAATTCCG
Organism: Crocinitomicaceae bacterium; assembly: GCA_016708105.1. Taxonomy (NCBI): domain Bacteria; kingdom Pseudomonadati; phylum Bacteroidota; class Flavobacteriia; order Flavobacteriales; family Crocinitomicaceae; species Crocinitomicaceae bacterium. The sequence goes on along the minus strand of JADJGJ010000002.1, from coordinate 925,103 downwards.
TTTGTACTGAAGTTGGTAACTGCAATACTTTCTGCCATTGATGTTAATGATGTAAAGATGAACATCAGACAGGTAATCATCCATTTTGTTTTCATAGTGTTTTGTTTTTTTAATCCGGCTTTATTTTTTTTTTACCAGATCGTTCGTTTATGACCCAAAAGTATGTCGCTGATATGGGGCAGAATAATTGAATAACGCAGGCTTCAAATAAAAATCTGCGATAAACGCAAATTCAAGAAGTGGGGATAAAAACATTATCATCTGGCGCAAAAAATTACCCCCTTGGTAGATGTATTTGCGCATTTTGTAGCAAAAGCATTCTGCTTAATTGAATAGCATACTCGGCTTTTATATAACAAAAACAAACTAACTACCTTTGCGTTATCAGTTATTACTTATGAAAATCAGACACATTGTAATTATCGTACTCTTTTTAGTCATCAATTTGCTCATTGGCATGGTATTGATGAATGCCGGCGGAAAAAAGACTGTAGAAGAAAAAGACCAACTTGTGATTCCACACCTTGAAGCCATGCAGGTTAATAATACAGTAGAAGAAATCAGAGTAAGTGGTTATGGCACCTTATCATCTTATAACACGGTGGACCTGGCTGCTGAAATACAAGGTAAACTGTATGCAGGCAACAAAGCACTTAAACCGGGCATGCGCTTTAAAAAGGGTGATTTACTTTTCAGGATTGATGACAGCGAAGCAAGATATTCAATCAGAGCGCGCAAAAGCACCTTCATAAATCTGCTTGCAAATATTTTACCTGATATTAAAGTAGATTATAATTCAGAGTATAAAAAGTGGAGTGATTACTTGGAGAGTATAAAACTGAATGAGTCACTGCCTACCCTACCTGCTTGGAGTAGTGAAAAAGAAAAAGTGTTTCTTTCAACCAGAAATGTACTGACAGAATATTTTAATATCAAAAGTCAGGAAGAGCAATTAAAAAAATATACGGTACATGCTCCATTCAGCGGAATGATCAGTGAAGTATATATGCCTGAATTTTCATTTGTGAATCCCGGCGCAAAAATTATCAAAGTAGTTCAAACCGGAAATTATGAAATACCCGTTGCGGTTCCGGTGAGTCAATTAGATATGGTAAAAGTAGGAACCAAATGCACTATTTATTCTACGGATGGAACAGAGCGAGGCGGCGGTTCAGTTGTGCGCATATCTGAAGTAATTAACCGCACCACACAAAGTGTAACCGTGTATGTAAAGCCGGGTAATGACAAAGACGCAGATTATATTGAAGGAGAATATTTGCTGGTAAAAATTGATGCTGAACTCACACAAAATGGTTGCTTGATTCCGCGTTCAGCTGTGCAAGATGGTCAGGTATATGTTTACTCTAAAACTGACTCTTTGTTGAATAAAAAACCCGTTCAAATTCTCAATGAAAATGAACAAGGATTTTTTGTTTCAGGGATATCAGACACTGATACAATTATTATACAAGAAGTGCTCAATTACCGTGATACTGCCAAGTATGGAATCATAATAAAATAACGGAAAACAAAGAAATTACTGTACGCAAGTAAAACATTCATCACATGAGAAGCATTATCCGATATTTTATCAAGTACCCGATGTACGCCAATGCGTTCATCTTTGTGATCTCTCTGTTCGGAATTTACAGCATGTTCAGCATGAACAAGTCGTTTTTTCCTGAACTTGATCCACGGAGAGTAATCGTTTCTGTGCTATATCCCGGAGCATCGCCGGAGGAGATGGAAGAAGGTGTTACCATTAAAGTGGAACAAGCCTTGCGAGGCATTAATGGAGTAGAACAAATCAACTCAACATCTTCAGAAAACGTTGCCATGATCACCGTGCAGGCGTTTGAAAGTGCGGACATGGATGAGGTTTATAAAGATGTGGAAAATGCAGTGAATAGCATCAACTCATTTCCGCAAGGGGCTGAGAAACCTGTCATTCGACGTCTGAAATTGAATCCGGTTTCTGAAATGGTGAGCACTATCGGTCTTACCGGTGATGGTGATTTTATGACCTTGAAAGAAGAGGCAGATAAAATTGAAAATGATCTTTTCAATTCCGGCTTGATTTCTAATATTGAAATGAGAGGTTTTCCTGAACTTGAACTCGTAGTGGCAGTGCAGGAAGAAAATTTGTTGAAATACGGAATCATGATTGATGAAATTGCGCTGGCAATTCAACGAAACAATCAAGATTTAACCGGAGGTATTTTGCGTAACGATAAAGAAGAGTTGGTTATACGTTCACGTAAGCGCACCACAGACCCAAAAGAAATTGAAAAAATTGTTGTGCGCACAACACCATCAGGACAAAAAATACTGGTTGAAGATGTAGCTGATGTAAGTTTAGGATTTTCTGAAACCTCTGCTGAAGTATATTATCTTGGAAAACGCTCAATTAGCATTGAAATAAAAAAGACACCTGATCAAGACCTGGGTGCCATCACTGAATACATCAGAGAATATGTTGCTGCATACAATAAAGAATATCATCCGGCAAAATTGCATATTCAATATGAAGCAGAAAAAAATCTCCAAGATCGTATAGACCTGCTTACATCAAATGGTATGATGGGATTAGCGCTTGTACTATTAATGCTCGGATTATTTTTAAGTACACGTGTTTCTATCTGGGTTGCATTTGGAATTCCCTTTGCGTTTCTAGGCATGTTCATTGTTGCCGTGATGATGGGCCTCACCATCAATATGATCACCTTGTTTGGAATGATACTGGTGGTTGGTATTTTAGTTGATGATGCCATTGTGATTGCTGAAAATATTGTAGTGCATTTTGAGCGCGGTAAAACACCCCATCAGGCAGCTCTTGATGGCACAGCTGAAGTATTGCCTTCGGTTATCAGTTCATTACTTACTACCATTGCTGCCTTTTCTATGCTTTTGGCAGTTGAAAAAATGGAAATGATGTGGGAGATGCCTGTTGTTGTAATATTGGCATTGGCTTTCTCAATGCTTGAAGGCTTTATTACATTGCCGGTTCACATGGCCAGTCACAAAGTATTATCACGTCCAAAAGAAGGCACTTTCAGATTCAAGGCACGCAAATTATTAAATGGAATAGTAGATTATTTACGTGATGAAATTTTTGCAGAGATGCAGAAATTTGTTTTCAAAAGATACCGCGCATTTGTAGTATTGCCTCTTATTTTCACGTTTGCCATCATCATTCTCAGTATCCATAAAAAAATAGGATATACCTTTTTTCCGGAGATAAAACCTGAAATAATCAATGTAGAAGTAGCTTTTGTACCGGGCACAGCAAAAGACATTACCATGAAATGGCTGAAAGAAACAGAAGCAGCCATAGTAGAATCAAATCAAGAAATTATTGATTTATGCGGTGATACGTTGATGACAAAATACACCATGACAGTTGGTATGTCACAGAGTTTGGGTGAAACAGGTTTTCATACAGGCATGTTTACGCTCACCATTGAGGGAGAAGGCAAAGCAATGCCGGTTGATTCATTGCAACGCCGCATCATGGAAAAAATATATGCTAACGAATCAACCAAACTCACTGAAGGAATTTTTGTTGGCGCACCTACCATGACTTTTGGAAAACCCGTTGAATATTCACTCACCGGCAACAATGATGAAGAAGTGAGAAAGGCCAGAGACTTGTTTAAAAAACTGGTTGAAGAAATTCCGCTTATCAGTAACCTCAAAGACAATGAACCTCTGGGGCGCAAAGAAATCAATCTTGAAATGAAACCGGAAGCAGACTTTTACAACCTGGGAGTTTATGAAGTGACAAAACAAATTAGGCAGGGTGTTTTTGGTCAAGAAGTTCAGCGCGTAATTTTAGGAACCGATGAAGTAAAAATTTGGGTGCGTTACGATCAGGCAGGCAGACAAGATCAATACGATTTGGAAAATCTTCGCATCAAAACCATGGACGGTAAACAAATACTTTTGTCAGATCTTGCTGATTATACTATAGAACGTGGACCGGTAAGTTTAAAGCGCCGCGATGGTCGACGTGAAATTGTCGTTGACGCCAGTGTTGATGACCCTGAAAAAGTTGGAGACGTGAATGGAATTATTGTTAAAGAAGTGATACCGCAAGTAGAAGCACAGTACCCGGGCGTTGAAGTAATTCAGCGCGGACAAGGTGAGCGAAGTTCAAAAGCACTTGCTTCAATGGGCATTAATCTTGCCATATTATTTGTCATCATGATTCTGATGATTTCACTTACTTTCAGATCAGTTTATCAAGGCTTACTTATCATGTTAGTTATACCGGCTGGCGTTGCCGGCGGAATTCTTGGTCATACCCTGATTGGAATTCCGGTTTCAATTCTCAGTGCGTTTGGTATGATTGCACTCATTGGTATTTTAGTAAATGATGCCATTGTATTTTTAGATCAGTACAACAGAAATCTGCGTGACGGACTCACGGTGAAAGATGCCGTATTTGAAGCAGCGCGCTCACGTTTCAGGCCAATTCTGTTAACCTCTGTAACAACCGTTGCCGGTATGATGCCATTAATTATGGAAACAAGTTTTCAGGCGCAATTTCTCATTCCAATGGCTGCCATGATTTCATTTGGACTGGTGTTTGGAACTTTGTTTATTTTATTGTTCTTCCCCTGTATTATTCTTGCAAGCAGCGACTTCAGACGTGGGTGGAATTTCGCATTCAACGGTTCAACAGTAACTACACCGGTAGTAGAAGTTCAAATAGATGAATTGGATAATCTTTCTATTGAAAAATCTCAAAGAAAAAATAAATCTAATATGCTTTTCCGAACGGTTTTGTTGAATATCAGCACCTATCTCTATTTTATTCCAATCATTGCATTTATCACATTTCCCAAACCGGATAGCGGAGTAGTTTCTCAAATTGTATTTTACATTTTTACAGCGGCAACGCTTGTTTTATTTGTTATTTTCCCTGATAAATTATTTAATCGCATTATACAGAAAATTTGGTCAAGCAGAAATATTCAAGCGGCTGAAAAAATAGAACCTGCCCTATTGAATAAAGAAGAAGAAGACAAGCGTTCAATTTAAAAACATTAAAATGAGAAGCTTTATAAATATTAGTTTTTACCTGATACTAGCGTGCAGCCCGTTCAATCATTTGAATGCGCAAGACGATCTTACCCTGGCACAGGCAATTGAAAAAGCATTGGTAAATAATTATCAGATCAAGATTATAAAAGCCAATTTAGAAATTGCTGAAACGCAAAACACCTGGGGCATGGCAGGCGCAATACCCACCGTATCATTCAATGTCAACAATACAAATACGCTTTCAGATAATACCAATAACCCTGCTTCATTTTTTCCGGGTGTGGTGCTGAATGATAATTTAGGAGCAACCTTAGATTTGAGTTATACCTTGTTTTCAGGTTTTGGAATCAGAATTAATAAAGAACGGTTTGATCAACTTGAAGAACAAACCACAGGTAACGCCATCATTGCCATTGAGACTACTATTTATGATGTCATCATTGCGTATTACACTGCCGTAACGCAACAACGCAAATTAGATATTCTGCGTGAAATGTTGTCGTTTTCAAAATCAAAACTTGAATATCATGAAATAAAAAATGAAATTGGAGGAGAAACTTCCATTGATCTGCTTGAGTTCAAAAATCAAGTACTTACTGACTCAAGTAATTTAGTGATGCAAGAACTCTCATTAAAAAATTCGTATCGCAATTTAAGTCTTGAAATGGGTGAGCCCCTTGAAAGCAGTTTTAATCTGATTGATAAAATTGAATTTGATGTGCCTGATGCAAGCTGGGGAGAACTCTATGATTACATGATTGCCAATAACCAAAACATCAAAAACCAATACATTAATTTAGAATTACAAAAATTAAATACAGAACAAAAACAAGCGGTGTATTATCCAACGGTAACTCTTAATCTGGGGCTTACGCCTTCAGTCGGGCGCATTGAACTTTTTGGTGATCAACCATTTCAAACCAATACCAATTCAGTTAATTATTATGGAAATATTTCATTGCGCTACACCTTGTTTAATGGATATGCAAGACAACGCAATGTAGAAATTGCAAGAATTCAGGAAGAAATTACATTATTGCAAACTGAAGATCTCATCCTCACTCTTTCTCACAACCTGCGCGCAATATTTGATTTGTATCAAGCACAAAGTAAAGTTGAAGACATGTCGCTTGAACGTGTTGCTAACGGCAAACAATTATGGAACATGGGGGTTGAGAGATACAATATTGGAAAACTTACCGTGTTTGAATTAAATGATATTAAAATGAGATATGAATCTGCTGTTATTACGTATTATGATCGGTTGCTTGATTTGGTAAAAACACATTTTGATCTCATGCGCATAACCGGCACCATCACGCAAGAATATAAAATTGCTGACACGATTGATCCTGATAAATAGTCTGAAAAAAAAACAGACTGCGCAAAAATAGTATCACCCCAGAAATAATGTAAGTGCCGTGTGCAGCGTCGAAAAATTTCAGCTTGCTTCATCTCAATGATTTTGTCAATGCACAATTCTTTTCTAACTTCGGTGTAAACAGATGAAGTATGTCACAAATTCCTTTTTATCAGATACGCAATGAAGAAGAATACCTGAAAGCATATCAACAAGCAGTTGAACATCCTGAAAATTTCTGGAACAAAATTGCTGAAAGTTTTTTGTGGAGAAAAAAATGGGACAAAACTCTTGATTGGGAATTCACGTCACCAAGCGTACAATGGTTTTGCAACGGAAAATTAAATATCACTGAAAATGTAATTGACCGTCATTTACCGCACAAAGCAAATGACATAGCCTTGATTTGGGAACCAAATAATCCGACAGGCAAAGGTAAAAAAATCACGTGGTCAGTTCTGCGAGACGAAGTGAATCGTTTTTCAAATATTCTTGTAAAAAATAATATTCAAAAAGGAGATCGTGTGTGTATTTATTTGCCCATGATACCTGAAGCAGTTTATGCCATGCTTGCCTGCGCACGAGTTGGTGCGGTTCACTCAGTTGTTTTTGCAGGATTTTCAGCGCGCGCATTATCAGAGAGAGTTCAAGACGCCGGCGCAAAAATGATTATCACTTCAGATGGTTTAGTGAGGGGTGATAAAAAAATTTTATTGAGAGACATTGTGCAACAAGCGGTTGAAAATTGTCCATCCATTGAAACTATACTCACTGTAAAACATACCGGTGATAAGGTAAAAACCAATCATCTTGACAAATGGTATCATGAAGAATATAAAAACGTGAGCGCAGAATTTACTCCGGTTGAAACTGACAGTGAAGACCCATTATTTATTTTGTATACATCAGGTTCAACCGGCAAACCAAAAGGTGTTGTGCATACCTGCGGTGGCTATATGGTGTACGCAGATTATAGTTTTAGAAATGTATTTCAACCAGAAAAAGATGATATTTTTTGGTGTACTGCCGATGTAGGCTGGGTAACCGGACACACCTATATTGCTTACGCCCCCCTGCTTGCCGGCACAACTTGTGTGCTATTTGAGGGGGTACCAAATTATCCTGATACATCTAGATTTTGGCAGGTGATAGAAAAAATTGGCGTTACACAATTTTACACGGCGCCTACTGCCATTCGTTCACTCATGATGTCAGGACCGGAAGTACCTGAAAAATTCAGTATGCAAACGCTGAAAATAATTGGTTCAGTTGGAGAGCCCATTAATCTTGAAGCATGGCAATGGTATCATGATCATGTTGGAAAAAAAAGATGTCCGGTAGTAGACACGTGGTGGCAAACAGAAACCGGAGGCATCATGATTTCAGGTCTTGGCAAAACCGGTAAACAAATTCCAACCTACGCCGGAAGACCACTACCCGGTATTCAACCCGTCTTGCTGACACCTGAAGGAAAAGAAATTACTGAAAACAACGCCGAAGGATTATTGGCAATAAAATTTCCGTGGCCATCTATTTTGCGCACCACTTGGGATGATCATGAACGATGCAGACAAACCTATTTCTCATCATACAAAGGATATTATTTCACCGGTGACGGAGCGCGAAAAAATGCAGACGGAATGTTTCGCATTATTGGTCGTGTGGATGATGTTATTAATGTTAGCGGTCACAGATTGGGTACTGCAGAAATTGAAAATGCAATCAATGAACATCCCAGCGTAATTGAATCTGCTGTTGTTGGTTTTCCTCATGATATCAAAGGTCAGGGCATTTACGGGTATGTCATTTGTGATCATGAACCCGATGATTTGAATAAGGTTAGAACTGAAATTCATCAACTGGTTGAAACTATCATTGGAAAAATTGCACGCCCTGATAAAATTCAATTCGTAACAGGTCTTCCAAAAACAAGATCAGGTAAAATTATGCGACGCATTCTCAGAAAAATTGCTGAAGGAAATACCAAAGATTTTGGTGATACCTCAACTTTGCTTGATCCTGCCGTGGTTGAATTGATAGTGAAAGGGAGCATGTGATTTAGAATTAAAAATCAGTGAGCAATCATCAAGATTAATTGCTGAATTATTTCATGCTTTTAGAACCTTCCTCGCAGCGTAACAATAAAATTACGACCCGGCGCTGAGATGTTTGAAGCAAATACTCGGTAATAGGTATCTGCAATATTTTCAAGAGACATTTGCAATTGAATATTTTTATTAAACTGATAACTTGCTCTCAGGTTTAATGTCATCCAAGCAGGCATGTAGCCGTTTACCGGATCAGCTGAATACGTATAATTATCTTCACCATTCAAATTATAATCTTTAGATTTTTTTGCGCCGTTATACACTACAAAAAATTCTCCTCTAAATTTATTCAAGGCAAGATTGAATGATGTTTTTCCAAACACGGGCGGAATATGATCTAATGGGTACGGAATAGTATCTGTGATAATTCGTCCATACGTATAATTAAAATCTGAGGTGATAAAAAATGATTCAGTAACTTCTGCCTTCAATGAAATATGTGTACCGGTTACATACACATTTGCTGCATTCATACTCATGGTTACTTTGCTTAGCTCACCGTCAAACAAAATTGAATCAGCGCCATTGAAAGTGCCCGGTTGAGTAACAATAGCATGGGTAAGATACGTGAGATAAACACCCGCTGACAACTGTACTTTTTCATGAAAAATTCGTGATACACTGAAATCTGCGTTATATGAATATTCAGGTTTTAAATCAGGATTGGGCACTACAATATTTCCGGGAATTGATTCAAAAACTTTTCCAAGATCATCTACATTGGGCGCTCTGAATCCGGTAGAGCCTAATAAGGTGAATCGCCACTGTTTATTTGGCATAAAAACAATACCCAAATTACCATTTACTGCCATATTATTTTGTTCAACAGAAGAAAAAGGAAAAGGAAAAAAAGAAGTATCATCAAAATTCGCCTGAAGATTTACATAACTAAATCGCACGCCATCATTTAAAATCCATTTTTCAGAAATTTCAAAAGAATGACTCAGGTAAGCGGCATAACTTTGCATTACAGAACCGCCGTCAGGGTATCGGGTATCAAGCGTTCCGGTAGTATCAGCAATAATATCTTCAGCATAAGCAGATGACTGAACATCATTATACCATCCATCTATTCCATATCTGATCTCATGATCTTCAATTTTTTTTGCAAAATCTGCATTGAATGAAAATATATTTAAACTTTCTGTCCGGTGATTGAGGATATTTTTATTGAATCGTCTATCATGTCTGCTCTCTTCAATTTGTTGATAAGCAATGGTGAAACGCGCATGATCAAACATAACTACACTATCTGTAATTTGTAGACTGTAAGAAGCGAGCAAGCGCTGCTGAGGGCCATAATACCATTGCGCAAATCTTGGTAAACCTCCACTCATTTGCGTTAAGCGGTCATACCGATTAATATTTGTTGAAGTTGAATATTGCAAATTCAACGTATGAAGAATTCCATCAGACGGTTTGTAAATAAATTTCTGCATCAAATCGTATTGTGAATAACCTGATTGTTTTTGTAAATTCCATGAAGGATTTGCTACCATGGAATCTTGGTCATTGAATCGCTCAACATAAAAAGGTCTGTATCCCCAGTCACCATAAAGTTGATTGCGATTGTATCCTTGTCTTAAATCATCAAAATCAGAATAGGTAAAAGAAGTGAGAGAACCAAATTTTAGACCCCCCAAGCTAAAATCAAAATGACCGGTTTTTTCATTCATGGCGGTTGAATAACGCGTGTAAGCTTGGCCAGAAAAATTTACTCCGGCCGTATCATTGAGCAAAGGATTTTTAGTGTAAAAATGCATCACACCGCCAAGTGCATCACTGCCGTAAATTACTGAGCCGGGACCGTAAACAATTTCTAAACGTTGAAGCATAGAATTATCAATAGTGATTACATTCTGCAAATGACCACCGCGATATATTGCGTTATTCATGCGCACGCCATCAATCACAATGAGAACTCGGTTAGTTTCAAATCCGCGAATGATAGGACTGCCCCCACCCAACTGTGATTTTTGAACCAGCACGTTACCTGAATTACTCAATACGTCTGCTGTAGTTGGTTGACTCATGAAAGTAAGATCTCTTGCGCTGATTACCTGAACCGGTTGTGCAACATCTTCTGAATTCTCTTCAAATTTATTCGCTGAGATTATTACCTCTGAAGTGCTGACAACTTTTTCAGTCAAATAAATGGTGTAATTATTTTTCACTAATTCATCCCAGGTAAAAGGGCGTGTAATAAAATTAATATGTGTAAATACCACCATTTTTGAACCTTTAAATCCACTGATATCTACTTGCCCTTTTGAATTGGTGAAAAGGGTTTCAGTGTGTTCTGACGAACGAATAGTAACACCAGGTACAGGTTCAAGACTAACAATATCCTTCACCGTAACAACCTGCGAAAACACCTTGCCGGGTAAAAAAATTATAAGGCAAAAAAGGATAAATATAAATCTGACTTTCATTCAATAGATGTGATGTAATGATGTGATTTCTTAGTTGGTAAAAACATTTCGGTTTGATAAAACTGAACCAATATAATATTGATACATGCCAATAGTTGGCGTGTACCATTTTTCTGTAGCGTTCAATCCATAACCAATTTGATATGCCAATTTCAATAAATTTTGATGTTCTTGCTCAGTAAAGTATGGGCTATTTTTTGAGTAGTAAGCAATTTTTACAATGGGTTCTAGAACTTTGTCAAAGTCAATTAATTCATGAGAAAACCAATCAGGCATTTGTTCTCCGTTTTCAGTTTTAGATGCATATCTCAATTTATAATTTTTTGAATTTGAACGATCGACACGGTAGTCAATAAGGTGATTGAGACCTCTCTTCATTGCGTCTGCAATTTTCCATTTCAATTCAGTTTCATCATCAGGCACAATTTCAAATGCTTCAATCAAGCCACGCAGAATCATGCAGTGATAATAAATCTTTGTATCATGATATATTCTGTAATTATCAACCTGATCAACCCCACCGGTATACCAAAGACCATTTTCACTTGTTGAATCTACCCGTTGCATATCAATGATCATTTCAGCAATTTCAACTGCCTTATCATACATTTTTTCATCGCCGGTAACCTGATACACTGCGGCAAGTGACCATATACCAAGTGAACGCATATTTGAGTTATTCACTTTAGAAGATTTTTTCCAATTGATTTTTTCCAGATGTTTTGCAGACAATTCTATCGCTATTTTAATTTCATCTCTTCGGTAATCAATTCCTGAACGGTAAAAATCACAGAGTGCAACAAGGGCATAGGTAGTTTCATACGGTTGTGTTTTGTTGATGGGTGCATTCATATTCAAACTGGTATCTGACTCACGGTTTAACCACCACATATAAGCTCCCTTTTCTTTACCTTCTTTAATTTGCTCATCGAGTAAATAATCAATTCCTGCTTTAACTAACCGCAAACTTGTTGTGAGAGAATTATTATCAAGATATAAAAATAAATGCCCTCTGGTAAAACATGACACATCCCTGATCAGGGGTTTACAGGCAAAATATCCATAGGCTGTTTTAGTGTATAAAACCATGTTAGGCCATGTTGCATATCCCCTTCCCCATGCTCCTTCAGGCCATTTTTCAGTTTCTGATTCTACCCCGTTGGGATTAGCCTCATTCACGGCAATAATTTTTGGCATGCCTGAAAAATCATCACTGTTTTTTTCTACGAGATTAATCTCATCTGCCGTGAATTCTTTTTTTGCATAATCACCGGCTGGCATATCATGTATCACTTCATGCTCTTGTGCGAACGCAAAACCAAAAGTTGAAACAAAGACAGCAATAGTTAAATTATTTTTAATCATAAAAATTTCTGTTTTCTATCAAAAATCGAGCCTAACCTAGTTTCTTGCTCGATTTAATTTTGCCTAAAGATAAGGATTACTTCATTTGCAGGGGATGAACAAATTTTTCAGAGACAAACCGGATCTCATCAGAATCATCATGACTCATTGAACTTGAACAGAAATAAACACAATGCTCCATGCAATTCATCCTGATTAAAAAATATCCTTACCTTCATAGTCTCAAGAAAACTAAGATGAAAAAATTAATCCAGCCGATGATGGTATGGGTGTTCCTACTTTTTGGAACCACCTTATCAGCACAAGAAATTTTGGAAGGTATACAAGCTGACCGTTTATTTACCGGAACCAGTTGCGTACGCACTTCACAATTCAGTGATGCGCCTTCGTATTTAAAATTCCGTGATGGAATGGGTCCCAACCGCGATGGTGCCTTAAACTGGATCACAAAAAACTTTGCCATTCAACCCGCTTTTGGCTTTGAATATCTCAGAACTGATTATGATGAATTGGGATTTGAACACGTGCGATATGTACAAACTTATCAAGGCTCAAAGGTAGAAGACGCAATCTGGATTCTACACATTAAAAATGATCAGGTTATTTCAATGAATGGTTTGTTATACACCAACTTCAGCGCACCGGGATCATACAGCATCAGTGAAGAAAATGCACTTTCTTACGCACTTGATTTTGTTGATGCAGAAACTTACAAATGGGAGGTTGAAGAAGAAGAAGCTCACTTAAAAAGAGAACAAAATAATCCATTCGCAACCTATTATCCAAGTGCTGAAAAAGTATATATCTCAGCTGATTCAAAATATCTGAATAATACGTATCGCGCAGCTTATAAGTTCAATATCTATGCACACTCAAAACTTTATCGTGCATTTATATATGTTGATGCACAAACCGGTGAAATTTTGCTTGAAGAAGAAATCATTCATCACGTGAATACTCCCGGAACAGCCATAACAGCCTATAGCGGTTCACAAAACATTGTCAGTGACAGCTTCTCTGGTTCATACAGATTAAGAGAAACAACCCGCGGAAACGGAGTTAATACCTATGACATGAACACCGGCACATCGTATGGTGCAGCCGTTGATTTTACCGATACTGACAATATATGGAACAATGTCAATGCAGATTTGGATCAATATGCAACTGATGCGCATTGGGGAGCTGAAATGACCTATGATTATTTTTTCTATCAGCATGGCAGAAACAGTATTGATAATGCCGGTTTTGCACTCAACAGTTACGTGCATTATGATGTGAATTATGACAATGCATTTTGGGATGGATCACGCATGACTTATGGTGACGGTGATGGAAGTACTGATGATCCGCTAACATCAATTGATATAGCCGGTCACGAAATTGCTCACGGACTCACAACCTATACTGCTGATTTAAATTATAGCGCTGAATCAGGTGCACTCAATGAATCATTCAGTGATATTTTTGGAACTTCCATTGAAAATTATGCACGTCCATCAAACTGGAACTGGACTATGGGTGAAGACATTGGCGGAGCATTCAGATCCATGTCAAACCCTAATGCTTATGGTGATCCAGATACTTATTTCGGAACCAATTGGGCATCATTAACAGGCGGTGATAACGGAGGAGTTCACACCAATAGCGGAGTACAAAATTACTGGTACTATCTCATGGTGATGGGCGGATCGGGAACCAACGATCAGGCTGAAGCTTATTCAGTAACCGGACTCGGATTTACTCAGGCCAGTCAAATTACATTCCGCAATCTCACTGTTTATCTTACGCCAACATCTGAATTTGCTGATGCGCGATTTTATGCAATTCAATCAGCTATTGATTTGTTTGGAGCATGTACACCACAAGTTGAAACAACAACCAATGCTTGGTATGCAGTAGGAGTTGGCAATGCTTATGTTGCAACCGTTGTGGCTGATTTTGCTGCACCGGTAACAAGTTCGTGCAGCGCACCATTCACCGTTAACTTTTCAAATAACAGTGTTAACGGAACATCTTTTGTATGGGATTTTGGTGATGGCGGAAACAGCACCGCTAATAATCCTTCACATACCTATACCGCAGTTGGAACATATACCGTAACTCTAACCGCTGACGGCGGCGCATGCGGAACAGATAATCTTGTAATGACCAATTATATTACTATTGACAACATGTTACCTTGTGAAGTTATTATGCCAACCAGCGGATCAGGAAATTTACAAACTGCATGCGCAGGAACAGTTTATGACAGCGGTGGACCATCATCTGTTTACGGTGCTAATCAAGATGCTCAAATTACCATTTCTCCATCTGGTGCATCAACAGTGACACTCACCGTAAATTCTTTTGATGTTGAAGCAGGCAGTTCAGGTACCAATTGCAATTATGATTATCTCCGAGTTTATGACGGACCATCAACCGGTTCAACTTTATTAGGAACATACTGTAATAACAACTTACCTCCTGCAACCATTAATTCTTCAGGTGGATCAATCACACTGGTTTTTCATTCTGACGGTGGATTAGAAGAAAACGGATTTGATATTGATTGGAATTGTACACTAGCAACTACCCCACCTGTTGCTGATTTTATTGCTGATGTTACTTCTAGCTGCAGTGGTGAAATTAATTTTTCAGATTTGTCAACTAATGGACCAACTTCATGGTCATGGAATTTTGGTGACGGAAATTTTTCAACCTCACAAAATCCTTCTCACGCGTACAGCACAAACGGTACATTTACTGTACAACTCACAGCAACCAATTCTTACGGAAGTGATCCTGAAATTAAAACAAGTTACATCACCATCAATAAACCGGCTGCACCTTCAGCAACCGGTGATGCAATTTGTGAAAACACTACCGCTGATTTAAGTGCAAGCGGAACAGGTACACTTAACTGGTATGATGCACCAAGTGGCGGAACTTTGATCACATCAGGAACATCGTATACAACACCTCCACTGAGTTCAACTACCACCTATTATGTTGAAGAAGAAATTGCAGGTGATATTAATTTTGTTGGACCAGCAACAAACGCATTTGGCACCGGAGGAAATTTTAACGGTGATCAACATCAGGTTTTCACATGCACTACCCCTGTTATTTTAAAAAGTGTAAAAGTTTACGCCAACGGTGCAGGAGATAGAACCATACAATTGCGTGATAATACCGGTACCGTAATTCAGGAATTGGTTGTCAATATTCCCAACGGAACGAGTAATGTTACGTTGAATTTTGATATCCCGGTTGGAACCAATTTACAACTTGGAACCTTGGCAGGCAGCAGTCCGTCTTTGTATAGAAATAATGCAGGAGCATCTTATCCATATACATTACCCGGATACATTTCTATCACCTCAAGCAGCGCCGGCGGAGCCTATTATTATTTTTTCTACAACTGGGAAATTGAAGAATATCCATGCACCAGTTTACGTGCACCTGTAACAGCTACCGTAACACCAAATGCAGACGCAACCATTACTAACCCGGGTGCATTGTGTACGACAGATGCCCCTATCACATTAAACGGTGCGGATGCCGGTGGAACATGGAGCGGAACCGGTGTCAGCGGTTCTACTTTTGATCCTGCTGCAGCCGGAATAGGATCACATACGATTACTTATACCATTGCAGGTGCATGTGGTGATACCGATACTGAAACTATAGTTGTTTCTGATGGATATGATGCAACTATTAATCCTGTTTCTGCACTTTGCTCACAAGATCCATCATTCAACTTATCAGGAGCTGATGCAGGTGGTGTATGGAGTGGAACAGGAATTACCAATAGCGCAAGCGGAACATTTGATCCGGCAACCGCCGGAGTTGGAACACATACAATCACCTATACATTCAGTGGAACATGTGGTGATACAGATACAGAAACTATCACCGTAAACCAACAAACCGACGCAAGCATTCTCACTAATCCTGAATTATGTTCCAACAGTTCATCCATCAATCTCACCGCAGCAGAAAATGGAGGCACTTGGAGTGGAACCGGAATTACCGATGTAGTGAACGGAACATTTGATCCATCTGTTTCAGGCGTTGGAACTTTTACAATAACGTATTCTATTGGTGGGCTTTGTCCCGACACAGACACTGAAGACATCACCGTTTCAGATTTAGCAGATGCAACCATTGATCCTGTTTCAGATTTTTGTTCAGCCGATGCACCCGTGAATTTAACCGCCGCTGACAACGGAGGCACCTGGTCAGGAACCGGAATTACCAACACGAGCAACGGCACATTTGATCCATTAGTTGCAGGTACCGGAACCTTCACCATCACATATACCATTGCTGGTGCTTGTGGCGATACTGACACAGAAAATATTACCGTGAACCAACAATCAGATGCTACTATTACTGCCCTTGCGCCACTGTGTCGCCAACAAGGCAACGTGATTTTGACAGCTGCAGAAAACGGAGGAACGTGGTCTGCCGATTGCGGCGCATGCATCAATGCCAGCACAGGAGAATTCAATCCTTCACTTGCCGGAATTGGAAACTGGTCCGTTACCTATACGGTGGGTACTATTTGTCCTGATACAAAAACCACCATCATTTCAGTTCTAGATTGTTTGGGAATGAATGAAAATTCAGACAACCAATTTACCATGTATCCAAATCCTGCGCAACAAACTGTCACTATACAAACTAACAACAATGATGCTGCTCAAATCATTATCACTGACGCAACCGGAAGAATAGTACTTTCACAATACACCATCAACACAACAACAACCTTAGCCGTTGACCATCTGGCTGACGGAATTTATTACGTGCGACTCATCAACGCTGATCATGATCTGATTGGTGTGGGAGTGTTGGTTAGAGAGTGAGTTAAATAATTTTTATAGCGTATGAGAAATAGGATTGCGGTTGTTGCATTCATCATTTTTCATTTTACTTTTTTCAAAGCTTTCAGTCAAACAAACTGTGAATGGTTTAGGTTGGACTCTAATTTCATTAGCATCTTACCTGACTCTGCAACTTATGCTATTCACATGAATTCTAGTGGCTGTTTTCACTTCAGTCAAGATTCAATTGTTGTTTCTCGCGTTGGAGAAAATTACTTTTTATCTTATAAGAGCAAAACCATTCAGTTAACGATAGAACAAATTCAAAAAATTAAAGATTTCGAATACACACTTCTGCATTTCAATCATGGAACTGGTTGTACAACAGCAGATGAGTATTCAATTTCATTTTGTGGATTTCAAATTCTGTTATTAGATGATTCCAGTTGCAGTTGGAACGGGATGCGAAATTTGCTTTTGGGGTTGGGGGTTGGGTAAGAACTATTATTTTAGATTTTATTCATTTTTTTCGAGACAAAACTTAGCTCAAAAAACTATACCCTCACTCCCCCTCAATACCCCCCAATCATCAAACCATCAGGCGTTAAAAAATACACTTTGTCTTGCTTAAATTTGAATTGAAGAATGCTGTCTGTGAATTCAAAATATTGATCAGGACGACTGTCAAATTTAATGGGCGTGGCGCGTATGGTTTTGTTTTCACGCAATAAGATATGTTCATTGAATACATCAAATTGTTGCGTAGTAAAAGGAATAGTTTTTACATACGTTCCAAATACATCAAACATGGCAATGCCGGTATCCGGAATTAGTATAAATAATAAATCATGCGCTTCCATCATATAACTTGGCAGAGTTTCTGAACTGAATACCGATGCCAGATTTTCAGTAATGATTAGTTTATCCAAATTTTCATTCAATTTAATCAACCTCATTGAACCTGCATCAAAAACCCAAAACGCATTGCCGCCAAATGATTCGCACACCAACCAGGCTTGCTGAATATCTTGATTCACTAGATCAATTTCTCCGTGAATATCTGTCATGGTGTTATCCAAAAAATGTATCACACTGCGCTCTTGATCAAATACCAGCGTGCGGAATGATTTAGAACTTTCAATATAAGTGGGACGGAAAGATTTTAGTGATGTAGAAAAAAGCGTATCCAACTGATTTGAAAAGCTGAGAATCACATCGTTTTTCACTAAAGCAATTCGTCCAAAATTATCTACGGCAAACGAAGAATATTTTCCCGGAATAGAATCAGTTAATTTAAATTGTAACTGCTGCGCACGCAATTGCACACCACATAAAATTGCCAGTATAAAAATCAAATTACGCATACAACTGATACAACAAATTTTATTCCCTTTTGCTAAGGTACGGAAATCCTGTTTAACGGGGTTGGTGAGAGTAAAGGCACGAAAAAGATTCTAAAGCCAGCGGGGAACAAGTCGGATGCTCGTACATCCTGCGATGAAATTAGGATTATTCTGCGCATTCATAAAATACATCAAACAGATATCTGAAAAGTTTACGATCTTTGTCCTATCAACCTTTAACACAATTTTGTATGAAGATGTCTCTCATCATTCTGTTTGCTTTCATTACGGCTCCGCTTTTATCTTATTCACAAGATGAAAAACCAATGAAGTTCAAGAAGAAAGCACCGGAATATATTTTTTTGAAAAAAGTAGAATCCGCTCTGATCACGCATGATGCTGATGTGATGATGACTTATATTGAACCGGAGTACAAGCGCATGCAGCACGATGAATTTTTAGCGGGTAGAACCCTGCAATTTTTGACTGAACTATTCTGGTGTGAAGGATTGCGTTTTAATGAAATAAACAACGCGCAACTCATGCGTTACGCTGCGCAGCCTGATGATAAAAACAAATATGAAATCCGTTTTATGGTGCAGAGCAGTTCAGTTACTTGTTATTGCACCGTATACATGCAGCGCAGTGCTGAAACCGGCGTATTTGGCCTATACGGGGCAATGGGCTAATGGATTTTATTCTTCACTCACCTTATCAACCAACCGGAGATCAGCCTGAAGCCATCCGGCAATTAGTGCATGGATTAAATACGGGTGTGCCGTTTCAAACATTACTTGGAGTTACCGGCAGTGGCAAAACGTTCACCATGGCTAACGTGATTAAAGAGTTGAATAGACCCACGCTAGTTCTATCTCACAACAAAACTCTGGCGGCGCAATTGTATGGTGAATTCAAACAGTTTTTTCCTGAAAATGCGGTAGAATATTTTGTATCCTATTACGATTATTATCAACCGGAAGCCTACATTCCGGTTACTGATACCTTTATTGAAAAAGATCTTTCTATCAATGATGAAATTGAAAAGTTGCGCTTATCTGCAACCTCAGCATTGCTATCAGGAAGACGAGATGTAATCATTGTTTCATCTGTCTCTTGCATTTATGGAATTGGTAATCCGGCAGAATTTAAAGAGAGTATCATTCACATCAATAAAGGAATGATCATTAGTCGGAATAAATTTTTATTGAAACTGGTTGAGAATTTATATTCCCGCAATGATGTTACACCTGAACGAGGAAATTTCAGAGTAAAAGGTGATACAGTAGACATTTTTCTTGCCTATGCTGATTACGCTCTGCGTGTCATTTTTTGGGGAGATGAAATAGAGGACATATATACGTTGGATCCTATCAACAACAGCAAAATTGAATCATTTACAGATATTAATATTTTTCCGGCTAATATTTTTGTTACTAGTCAAGCCACCATCAATAAAGCCATTGGATCTATTGAAATTGATTTAGGCAAACACGTAGAATATTTTAAACGAGAACAAAAATTTCAAGAAGCCAAACGGATTGAAGATCGTGTGGTGTATGATTTGGAAATGATTCGTGAATTAGGTTATTGTAACGGTATTGAAAATTATTCACGTTACTTTGATCAACGCGCGCCCGGTACACGTCCATTTTGTTTGATTGATTATTTTCCGAATGATTTTATGCTCATGGTTGATGAAAGTCACGTCACCATGCCACAAATCAGAGCCATGTATGGAGGTGACCGTTCACGCAAACAAAATCTGGTTGAATATGGTTTTCGTTTACCTGCGGCAATGGATAATCGTCCATTGAAGTTTGAAGAATTTGAGGCTTTAATTAAGCAGGCAATTTTTGTTAGTGCTACTCCGGCGGAATATGAATTGGAGAAATCAGAAGGAGTCATTGTTGAGCAAATTATTAGACCAACCGGATTATTAGACCCAAAAATTGAAGTGCGTCCAAGCATCAACCAGATAGATGATTTGATTGAAGAAATACAAATTCGCCGTGAAAAAGATGAGCGTGTTTTAGTTACTACACTCACAAAACGAATGGCTGAAGAATTGCAGAAATATTTGGATAAACTGGGTATACCCTGCCGATATATTCACAGCGATGTTGACACCTTAGAACGCGTAGAAATTTTACGTCAACTCCGTCTGGGAGAATTTGATGTATTGATTGGTGTGAACCTTTTACGTGAGGGATTGGATTTACCTGAAGTTTCTCTGGTTGCAATTCTTGATGCAGATAAAGAAGGTTTTTTACGTTCAGAAAGATCGTTGGTACAAACAGTTGGTCGTGCAGCCAGAAATGTTAACGGAATGGTACTGATGTACGCAGACAGAATGACTGATTCCATGCGCAAAACTATTGATGAGACTAATCGTCGGCGCATGATTCAGGAAGAGTATAACATAAACAACAATATCACGCCAACGCAAATTAAAAAGTCTCGTGAAAGTATTTTAGGACAAACTAAAGTAGCTGACCGAACACAGAGTGAAGTAGCGGAATATAATTTGGATACCGTAGAATCTATTGCAGCAGATCCGGTTATTGAGTACATGAGTAAAGATCAGCTTACTCAAACCATTCTCAAATTGAAAAAAGACATGGAGGCCGCAGCAAAAGAACTTGATTTTATCACCGCTGCCAGATTACGTGATGAAATGTTTTTACTAGAAAAGAAATTACAAACAAAATAAGCTTTATCATGCATGAAGAAATAAAAAAAATGCTGGATCATGTGACCGAATATGCCACTGAGCTTTTGAATGAAACAGGTGATTGTTATCCGTTTGGAGCATTTATTGATCGTGCCGGCAACGTGCATCCACTTGAAATGGAAATTGATAAAAACAATATTCCGCAATTACACAAAGTGGTTGACGCACTCAATACCTATTGTAAAACCGAATTTGAAAATAAAAATATCACGGGTTATTGTATCAGCTATGAAGTGCGTGTAACAGTGAATGAAAATGAAACAATTGATGCCATTGCTTTTGATTTAACGCATACGAGTGAACCAAACCTTCCGCTTTTTTATTTGCCGTTTAAAATTGTTCCCAAAGAAACTTGGACCGATGATCCCGAATTTAAGCGTGCTGAAATCAACGATATTTTTGCAGTTAAGAGAAATTGAATATTCTGATTTGTCTCTGCGTTCGGAAATCTTATTGATACGTTAGGATAAGACTTAGTTTGCCAAACCATTGATTCTGTGCATGAATTGTGCAATTTTGGTTAACTCTTTCCGGCTTGAACATATAATTTTAGTTATATTCGCACTCTAAAACAATTGGATATCAGTACCCCCAAAACTAAAATACCAGGCATTTTCAATTATTGTGATCGTTGGTGTGAACGCTGTCAGATGACTTCTCGGTGTGAAATTTTTATTCCTGATGAGAAAGAAATGAATACCGAAGAATCTCTTGCTGTAGTTCATGAGAATTTCAGTAAGACCATGTCTATGCTGGTAAATTGGGCAAAAAAGAATAATGTTCCCTTAGAAGATTTGCAAAAAGAAGACCCTGCATGGGCAGCACGTCGTGAATACAATAAGCTACATGCGCGCACCAATATTACTTCTAAGTTGGCACTTGATTACAGAAAAAAAGCTGCAGATATCCGGGCGAAGTATGCCAAAGAATTGAATGTATTCAAAACCAATCTGGAAAATCGCGCTGAGCTTGGATTAAAAGGTGACTCTGAAATTGTAAGAGAAGTACACCACGCCATGGAAACTATCATGTGGTATGAAACTCAAATTCCCGTCAAAATTACCATGGCTTACATGAGTTTTGGACAACTTGAAAATGAAACTTCTGAAATTCAATCTCACTATAACGGCGTTGCAAAAGTTGCTTTGCTTTGTATTGAAAAATGTTTTCCGGCATGGGAAATTTTGATTAAACACTTTCCTGAAATGGAAGATGATTGTTGGAATTGCTTAGTACTACTTGACCGCGCCAGAAAATTGTTGCTTGCTGATTTTCCGAATGCACCTAAATTCATTCGCCCGGGATTTGATGATTGATGCATAGTGAACTGAATAAATCAGCGTCAAAAACTTGTTCAAAAAACTTTTAAAATTTTGTACATGAATTTGCGACTTAACTTGATATGTTGTTCTCTTATCTTCTCTGCAACAAGTTCATTAGCGCAACTCAAAGACAATTCTCAAATTGGCATTTCACTTTTCAGAATTGAGTTAAACGACCTTACTCAAGGTGATGAGTTTGAACCAAAGCTGGTTACTAATCTATCCTTTGAAACCGGTTGGTCATCATTCCGTTTGACTACCAATCTTGAATACGCAGCAAATCAACTGCATGAATATTGTAGAAGTTGTGCAGACGTACCAATGGGTGATTCTTGGATGAGAGAATTTAATTTTTATCTCGGCGTGAAATACCTGTTTTTATCCGGCAGTCATTTTCCAGTCAAACCTTTTATTGAATTACGAGGTCTTGCCGGTTTTGGTGATTATGAAGGAATTTTCACCGGAGGCTGGTCATCTGATTTTCAAATTAGCCAACATTACAGAACTTGGTTAGCAGGTATCAATCTGGGGGTTGAAATAATTGCAAGAGAGCATTTCAGAATTTCATACCAAGCATTTTATCAATTAGGACAACGTTGGTTTGATGATACAAAAAACTTCAATCTCACTGAAGATTACCAAAAAACAACAACATTCAATAGCAGTCCGTTTGGATTCACGCTGAGTTACCACTTTTAATCTCCTATCTTGATTCAGATTAAAAATTCTCTTAAGCTCCTGTCTTCATTATCTTTACTTTTATGTAAACCAACAAAACAGAATCATGCTGAGACCAAATCAATCCCTATCTTTGTAAAAAAAAATTCATGAGCAATTTAAAATCTGACGCCAGCTATTGTGTTGGCATGAGCGTAGCCTATAGTTTAGAAAACCAAGAGTTGGGCAGCATTGATATTGATCAATTTGTAAGCGGAATGAAAGCGGTATTTGCACAAGAGCAACCAAAATTTTCACCTCAGCAGGCAAATCAAATCATACAAGAATTTATTCAACAGGCATCAGCATCAAAATTTGAAGCCTATCAAAAAGAAGGCGATGAGTTTCTGAAATCAAATGCGCAACGTAAAGAAGTAATTACTTTGCCATCAGGTTTGCAATATGAAATCATCACTGCAGGCAATGGTCAGCAACCAACCATGAACTCACATGTTACTGTGCATTATCACGGCACACTCATTGACGGAACCGTTTTTGATTCATCAGTACAGCGCCAGCAACCTGCAAGTTTTGGAGTAACCCAAGTAATCAAAGGATGGACCGAAGCACTGCAATTAATGCCGCAAGGATCAAAATGGAAATTATTCATTCCGCAAGACTTGGCTTATGGTGCAAACCCACATCCGGGCGGACCCATCAAACCTTTTATGGCATTAATTTTTGAAGTAGAATTATTGAGTATTGCATAAAAAAACCAGTATGAAAAAATTTCTGTTCTTTATCCATTGCCTTGTATTGAGCTTGCTGTTTTTTGCTTGCAGCGGAGAAACAGATCATACTATCATTACCCATGATAATCAAAATAAAATTGAATTTGAAGATTACAATCAGAAGGTTTCATATTGTATAGGATTAGATCATGGATTTACAGCACTCGGCATATACGGTTCGCCAGAAAACAAACAGAAATTTGACATCAGTCAGATATCTTCAGGTATGGTTGATTTTTTACTTGGCAACCCACTACGCATTCCATTTGAATCAAGTGATTCTATTTTTGAAAATTATTTGAGACCGGATGGAAGTGTAGATGAATCTGTAGTTTCAAAAGCAGATGCCAGCTACGCCGTCGGACTTGAAGAGGGGTATGTATTAGTTAGTTCTTTAGTTGGTCGTGGCATTGATCAAACCATTGATGTTGACTTGCTGGTAACCGGCGTTCAAGACGGCATGCTCAACAGACCACCTTCAGTAGATCTTATCACTGCGCGTACAGAAGTAGCAAACTACTACTCCAACCTCAACCGTGAAGACGGAGAATTTTTTCTGGCTGAAAATGCAAGTCGTGACAGCGTAGTTGTTACTGAAAGCGGACTGCAATACATTGTATACAAACAAGGCAAAGGCATAAAGCCTAACATTACAGATACCTGCGTAGTGCATTACACCGGAAGATTTTTAGACGGACGTGAATTTGAAAGTACCATTCCCAGCGGAATACCGGCTCAATTTACTCCCATGGGATTAGTGCCGGGTTGGCAAGAAGGGTTATTACTCATGAATGAGGGAGCACAATATCGTTTGTTCATGCCTTATCAACTAGCTTACGGAGAAGCAGGCAGCGGCCCTATTGAACCCTTCAGTACCCTCGTTTTTGATGTTGAACTTATTGAGGTGAGGAAATTTAGGTAGGCGTTAGGACTTAGGGGTTAGGGGTTAGGACTTAGGCGTTAGGACTTAGGCGTTAGGACTTAGGGGTTAGGACTTAGGAGTTAGAACTTAGGGGTTAGGGAAAATTTACGAATTGTTCAATGCTCGGATACGTGAACTAGGGTACATGGAGAGATGTACAAAGTCATTTTGAAGAAATAGGAAAGTGCTCCATTGGTAAAAAAAATTAGATCAAA